>CABUVB010000050.1 GCA_902494815.1 uncultured Collinsella sp.
ACGTCGGTCACATCGACAAACGACAGGCTCTCGGCGGCGTGCGGGGCTGTGACGTCTCCGGCTCTAACGATGCAGACGCCGGTTGCGACCTGGTGCGTGCGCCCCGAGAGCTCGTGGAGCATGGTGCGGGCTTCGTCCTCGTTTGCCGGCTTACCCAAAATCTTGCCATCGAAGGTGACGATGGTGTCGGCTGCGATGGTCAGCTCATTGGGCTCGGCGTGCTCGGCGGCAACGGCGGCAGCCTTAGCGCGAGCTAAGCGCTCGACAAGCGTAAGCGGGGTCTCGTCATCAAAAGGAGTCTCGTCGATGTCAGCGGGAATGACGCGGATGTCGTAGCCCGCTTCGCGCATCAACTCGATGCGGCGCGGTGATTGCGAAGCCAAAATCATAGCTGAATGCCCTCTGCAACCTTCTCGACAGCCTTGTCGCCGGCGAGCGTACGCAGCAGCTCAAGCGCAAAGGGGAGCGACTGGGCCATGCCGCTGGCGGTGATGATGTTGCCGTCGTGCGTGACCTTGTCGCCGGTATAGGCGCCCTCGGGGAAGCTCTTCTCAAAGCCGGGGAAGCACGTGGCGCGGCGTCCCTCGAGCAGGTCAAGCTCGCCCAGGATAAACGGGGCGGCGCAGATGGCGGCAACATGCTTGGTCGCGGCGAACTCGCAGACTACATCGCAGACGCGCTGGTCGGCGCGCAGGTTGGTGGCGCCGGGCAGACCGCCGGGCAGCACGACGCAGTCGTACTCATCAAAGTTAATCTCGTCAAAGAGTGCGTCGCAAGTTACGGGAATCTGCAGCGAGCTTACGACCTCGTGCGTGGGCATGATCGAGACGAGCGTGGCGCGCACGCCGCCGCGACGCATGACATCGACCATGGTCAGGCATTCAATCGTTTCAAAGCCATCGGCGGCAAGAACGGCAACGCTGGGCATAAGGGTTCCTTTCATAGGGCGGCATACAATTAGCCGTCTTATACCCCGAAGACATACGCTTGCCGCGCGCCATTCCCCAATGATTTTGATCCCCGCCCCAGAAAATCATGCAGGGTGGATGGGTGTTGCGCACTAGGAGGGGCTTGCGGCGCGGCGATAAAATCACGGCATCCGTCATCTTTCGCTACATGAGGAGCTGATGTGCGATGGGCCTTAGGGTATTCGATCTTCTCGTTTTGCTAGTTGTTTTTGGTGGTGTCGCGGCTGTCGCCTTTGCTGTTATCTTGAACAAGGAATCGTCGAACAAGCCTCAGCCTCCGCAGTCCAATCCGTACCAGCAAATGCCTCCGATGCAGCAGGTCCCGTCGGCACAGCAGGTGCCGACCGCGATTGATGATGCTCAGCCAGTTGAGCCCACTCATTTTTGCGCTCAGTGTGGCTCAAAGCTGGAGGCAAACGCATCCTTCTGCCAAAACTGCGGAGCTCCCGTCAACCATCAGTGATTTTTCTGGGACGGGGATTAAATAATCATTCGGTACACAATGATTATTTAATCCCCGTCCCATTTTCATCAGGCGTTACTGACTTTTTTACTCGCCTGGAATTGTTGCGCAACAGATTTTGCTTTTTCGGGCTTAGCGTATTCTCAGGTCTTACTTACCTCTCGATCGAAAGGGGCAACCATGCCAAGAACAAGAAAAATGAAATGGGGGATGCTCCTTACGGCCGGCCTTGCACTGGCTGCCAGTCTTGTCGTGGCGCCGCTCGGTGCCTATGCTGCCGACGTTCCCACGCCCGAGCTCAAGGATACGTATGAGCTTGAGAATTCGATATATGTAAACCGTTCGCCTTCTGGAAGGTATGTGCTGTACGGGGATGCATCTGAAGAAAAGTTCTATTTACTAGACACCGAGGATTGGTCTCGCACCATAGTGGATATTGATCCCGAGAGTGATGACTATAAAAATGCATACTGCTTTTCAGCTGACGAAGAGACCTTTTACTGTTTCAATAGAGCGAACGATTCCGTAATTGCATATGATCTGTCCAATGACAAGTCAGAAGAATATCCGCTGGGCTCCGCGGTTCCATCTGACGTGCTTGATGACGATGATGGCGACGTCAGGCTTCAAATATCTAAGGACAACAAATCGCTTTTTATAACATCCCTAGTATATGATTCGCGTTCAGAGGATTATTACGCGGTTTTTAGCGTAGTTGATTTTAAGAACAGCAATACAACGACTAAATACGAATTTACGTCATCCGATGACTACTCTTTGGATGGCCCTGCTTGGATTTCAAATGACGGCAAATACGGCTATGTTATAAGGGATTATTGCGGCGACGATTACGATTCACATTCGTACTACGACGTGGTAACGCTCGACCTGAAGGATAAGGAAGCCGTCAACACGTCTGAATTTGACAGGGCGGGCAATACGGTTGTCGTTAACGATGACGGCGCCGCCATCGGCCCCTGCCTCTACGTCTCAAAAAAGGGTGACGCAACCTGCACCTACTACAGCAATCTGGAATACAACACGCTTAATCAGGACGGATCGCTCGTTCTTGGCTTGTATAACGAAAACAGTGATGGACTCGGCTCCAGCTCTTCTGAGCTGGAAAGCCTTGAAATGATTATCGTCGATAACAAGACAGGCGAAACAAAATGGAGGACTAAGTACCCTAATGATCTCCCCTTTATGAGTGAAGGTGGATATGGCGCTCTATCGAATGACGGTAGGTTTGCATTGGCCAATGGTTCGGACGACAACGATAACAATCTGTTGTATCTGATTGATACAAAGACGGGCGCACATTCTCAGATTAATTTGAGGGGTTCGCTGGAATACGACCGCGTAGGCGACGACGGCTACATGGGGTCTGCGTGGTTCTCGAAGGACTGCTCATTGATTTACGCCGTTCAAGATAATAAGGATGACGGTTTTAGGATCGATGTCTACAAGAGCGGCATCTCCCAGCAATCCCTTTTGGCCGATTCGCAAAAGGACGACAGCTCATCCTCGTTCAATCCCATTCTCATCGTCGTTATTGTTGCGATTCTCATCGCGGCGGGCGTTGGCGGCTTCTTTGTCATTCGCATGCGCAAACACTCTAAGGCATATGCGGCAGTTGCGAATAACACCGCATATACAGCGCCTCAGCAGACGATGCCGCAGAATTTCGTCGGACAGCAGGCTCAGGCCCAGCCGCAGCAGGCTCCTGCGCCCTCGGATGCGCCGCGATTCTGTAGCTCGTGCGGAAGCCCGCTTACGCCCGATTCTCAATTCTGCCCACATTGCGGCGCACCGGTAAAGCACTAAGCGTATGCCGGCGGAGCGATTAAAACAGAATCGCGACATGCTGATGGTCGCGGGTACCTTGGCGGTGCTCGCGACCATCGCAGATATGTTTCGCGATACCGTGGGATTCTCTCGCAACCCTATCTACCTGGTCCATGTCTTGGGACACATGGCCTTTTTCTGTGCAGCGTTTATGCTCGGCGACTATCTGATCGAGCGGTTTCTGGCGGGACGCAAAAGTGCTGACGATGTTCCTTGGCACAACCATGCTGGATGGTTTAACAACTTGTCCGCCATGGCGTTCTCTAGCATTCCGCAGACGTACGCATTCGGCGGCATCGTAAAACTGGGCGCACTCATCTACGCCTGCTGGTCCCCGCTGTTGGTCCTGCTGTTCCCGGGCGTGATCTGGTGGGACACTCGCCAGCAGCTTTTGCAGTACAACGGCTTACCCAATGCCTTGTCGGACGGCGCCGTTACCGATCACCATCCAGTGCTCGATACCTATCTGTACGGATGGTTTACCGACCTGGGCCGTGCGCTGGGAAGCGTTGATGCTGGGGTGTACGCCTTCTGCCTGGTACAGGCGTTTCTGACGGCGTGTGCCTTGGCTTGCTGCCTTGTTTTGGTACGCCGTATGGGCGGCGGACGTGGCGTTTGCCTGGCACTGCTGGCGTTTCTGTGCCTGTATTGGCACCTTCCCATCTATGCTTCGGCCATGGCGAAGGACGCCACCTTCCTGTCGTTTTTCCTGCTGTTCTCGGTTGCTTCCATTGAGGTCATGCGTTCGAGGGGGCAACTCCTGAGGGCCCCCGGTTTCCTTGCTGTATATGTTGCGCTTCTGCTTCTGGTTTCGCTGACGCGTAAGACCGGCCTGATTCTCGTGCTGATTGTCCTGGTTGTCGCGTTCTTCAGGGTAACGGGTCGGCGCGGGCGAGTTGTCGTTGCGGCAATGACGGTCGGCGCTTCTCTGTTTATGACGGTCCTTATGCCCACGGCCATGCTTCCCGCTTTGGGGTGCGAGCCTGGTGGCAAGCAGGAGATCTACGGTCTCATGTTTCAGCAGTCCGCGTTGCTGATGCGTGACCACGGGGACGAGCTTCCGGAATGGCAGCGTCAAGAGATCGAGCGCGCCATCGGGGAGGATGGTAAGAACAACTACACGTGGTTTTTAACCGACTCCGTTAAAGACCCCACGTTTGGTAAGGCCGACGAGCTCGATTTTCCAGCCTATTTTGGCGTGTGGGTAGCGGGGCTCCTGCAGCATCCACTTTGTTATCTCGAGGCGTATCTGGGAGTGCAGATTGGCTGGTATGCCATGCCGGCGGCGGGAAGCGAGGCCATATCGCCCTATGTGACTCCTGTCGACGGGCACAACGTGAGCCATGTGTTTCCCCGCTCGCGGGATTTGGGATTGAGCTGGTCCGATGCGACCTTGGGCCGCAGTGTCGAGTCGCTCGTCGCATGGTTTCAGTCGACGCCGGTCGGCATGCTTGTCGGCGCCAAGGCGCTTTGGTCGACCTGGGGTATGGCGTTTCTGCTGCTGGAGATAAAACGTCGTGCGCCCCAGAAACTCTATCTGATGGCGCCACTCGTTGCGACAAACCTTGTTCTTTGGATCTCGCCGACATCGTATACGACCGAGTCGATGCGCTACCTGCTGCCGTTGTTGTTCTGGCTGCCGGTAAGCACGGCGATGACTTTTGCCAGCGTTGCATCGACCGAATAGAGCGGGACCGCGTGCAGTCACGTACGCGGTCCCGCTCTCATCATGTGGTTAGTTGCGCTTGAGGTGGACGACCGTTTCGCAGTGGAAGGTTTGCGGGAACAGGTCGACCGGTGTGATCTTGACGGGGGAGAAGGTGCCCTCCTCGACAAAGCGCTTGAGGTCGCGTGCCAGGGTGGCAGGGTCGCAGCTCACGTAGGCGACATCACGGGCGCTCGTGCTCGCGATGAGGTCGATCGCCTCGGGGGCGAGGCCCGCACGCGGCGGGTCGACCACCAAGACGTCGGCGTCCTGATCGGGGAACTCGCGCACCGCGTCGCCGCCGATAACGTCGACGTTATCGAGCTTGTTGATCTCCAGGTTACGGCGCAGGTCGCGCACGGCCGGGCCATAGGCTTCGACGGCGGCGACAAAATCGCAGCGGCGAGCAAGCGGTAGGGTAAAGGTGCCGGCACCGCAGTACAGGTCCACGGCCAGCTCGTCTTCCTGCGGGTCGAGGGCGTCCATAACGAGCTCAATCAAAATCTCGGCGCCCTTGGTATTGACCTGGAAAAACGACGGGGCAGATAAGCGCATCTGGCCCTCGGCGATGTTCTCGGTCCACGAGCCCTCGCCGGCGAGCATCTCGACTTTGGAGACACGGCGGGCTTTCTTTTCGCCCTTGCTCATCACACGCACCACGCTCGTGGGATGAGCGGCGTCCGCCAGCACGCGGGAGACCTGCGAGCGCGGGAAGGAACCCGTGGGCGTCCAGAGTGCGACCTCGAGCGCCTTGGTGCGACGCGAGGCACGAATGCCCACGCGCTCAAGGCCCAGATCGTGGCTGCCGCTCAGATAGTTGAGCGCGCCGACGACCGATTTGAGTGCCTTAGGGAAGCGCTTGTCGAACAGCGGGCACGAATCGACGGTCACGATTTTGCTGGGATCGACGCCGTGCATGCCAAGGCGCACGCGACCGTTGACGACGGTCGGTTCGAGCTCGATTTTATTGCGGTAGCCCCAGTCGTCCTTGGTATGGCGGATGGGCTGCACCAGCTCATCGACCTGCTCAGGAGCGAACTTGCCGATGCGCTCGAGTGTGGAGCGCAGGTTTTGCTCCTTGGCGGCGAGCTGTGCCGTGCGTGAGAGATTGCCCCACGAGCAGCCGCCGCAGATGCCCACGAAGGGGCAGGGAGGCTGAATGCGATCGGGGCTTGGCTCCAGAATCTCGGTGGTGCGGGCGCGCATGAACGACTTGCCGTCCTGCACGACCTCGGCCTCGACGGTGTCGCCTGCCACGGCACCCTGCACAAAGACGGCCTTGCCGTTGTCGGCGTGCGCCAGCCCGTCGGCGCCGTAGGTCATCGATTCTATAGTGAGCTTCATATCCCTGCCTGTCATTCGCGGTGTTGACCGCAACCATGGTAGCAGGGAAAAGCGCCCCGTATCTGGGGCATTCCTCAAATGCGGGGCGCTTCTACAAACTGCTTCTACAAACGACTATTTCGTCTTGCCGGTAATGAGCGTCTTAAGACCCAGGCCGATCAGGCCCAAGCCCATGCGCACGCGGCCGGGGCGATGGCGCTCGATGGCCTTGGTCTTGCCGGCGGGCTTATCGCGACGGGCGCTCGTCTCGGGTGCGGGCTTGATGACCTGCGGATCGGGCTGAGGTGCAGGTGCAGGCTCGGGCTCAATGACGGTCGCCTGGACCTTCTGAACCTCGGGCGCTTTCTCCACGGCGGGCTCTGCGGCAGCCTCGGGCTCTTTCACCGGGGGAGTGGCAACTGCTTCCGGCTCGACAGTGGGCTCGACAACTGCCTCGCGCTCAACCTCGGCCTGAATAGCTTCTTCGGCCACACGTTCCTTCTCCTGTGCACGCTGCTGCGCGGCGGCCTCGGCGTTGCGATAGGCACGCTCCAGCAGGGCTTCCTGCGAGTTGAAGGGTTTCTCACCCTCTGCACGCTCCACGGGGACCCAGGTACCGTCGCTCGTGAGGCTGCGGGCCTTCACGTTGTCGCGCAGCTGCATGCCCATGTACTCGTGCACCAGGGCGCGACAGGTGGGGTCGAGCACGGGGAAGGCGATCTCCACGCGGTGCTCGGTGTTGCGCGTCATCATGTCGGCCGAGCTCAGATAGATCATGTCCGAGTCCACGCCAAAGGCGTAAACGCGCGCATGCTCCAAAAAGCGTCCGACGATAGAACGGACATGCACATTCTCGGTCTTGCCCGGAACGCCCGGCTTGAGGCACGAGATGCCGCGGATGATCATGTCCACGCGAACTCCTGCGCACGATGCCTCAGCGATCTTGTCGATGACCTCGCGGTCGGTGAGCGAGTTGAGCTTAAAGAACACACGGGCGGGCTCGCCAACGAGGGCGCGCTGGATCTCGCGATCCAGGCCGCGCATGATGAGCGGCTTGAGGCCCACGGGCGCCACGCCCAGGAAGCGGTAATCGCCGCGAAGGTTGCCCAGCGACAGGTTGCGGAAGAACAAGTTGGCGTCCTCGCCGATGCCGGGATGGGCGGTCATGAGCATAAAGTCGCTGTAGAGTTTGGCCGTCTTCTCGTTAAAGTTGCCGGTGCCCAACAGCGTCAGGCGTGTAAGCGCCATGCCCTCGCGATAGGTGAGCTGGCAGATCTTGGAGTGGCACTTAAAGCCCTCGGAGCCGTAGATGACGGTGCAGCCTGCCTCTTCCAGACGCTCGGCCCACTCGATGTTGTTCTGCTCGTCGAAGCGGGCGCGGAGCTCCATGAGCACCGTGACCTCTTTGCCGTTCTCGGCGGCATCGATCAGCGACTCGCACAGGCGGCTCTGCTTGGCCACGCGGTAGAGCGTGATACGCAGCGAGATGCACTCGGGGTCGTAGGCGGCCTCGTGCACCAGATCCAGGAAGGGGTTCATGGCCTCATAGGGATAAAAGAGCAGCTTGTCGTGCTGAAGCACCTGCTCGCGTATGGAGCGGGTCATATCGATGGTGGGGTTGGGCTGCGGCTTAAACGGCGTAAAGAGCAGCTCGTTGCGCAGGTGCTCGGGAATCTTGCCCTCAATGCCAAAGACATAGCCCAGGTTGAGCGGGATATCGCAGGTAAAGACCGAGCGACGCGAGAGCTCGAGCGCCTTGCGGATAGTCTTGAGCGTTGGCTTTTCGAGCGAGCCCGATACGGCGAGCACCACCGGCTGCAGGCGCAAGCGTTTCTTGAGGATGCGCTTCATGTGCTGGCGGTAATCCTCTTCTTCCTCGACGCCCTCGCCGTCCGGGTCGATGTCGGCGTTGCGGGTGACGCGGATGAGCGCACGGTCCAGCGGCTTATAGGAGCCAAAGCAGTTGTCCAGGCAGGCGAGAATGACGTCTTCGAGCAGAATGTAGGAGTAGGTGCCGGTGGGCGAGGGAATCTCGACCACGCGGTTCATCGAGGCGGGAATCTCGATCAGGCCCAGCAGGCTCTCCTCGTCGGTGACGCCGTCCAGGCCACAAGCCAGATAGAGCGCGCCGTTGCGCAGGTTGGGGAAGGGGTGGCGCGGGTCGATGACCAACGGCGAGATGACCGGCGATACGTAGGCCTGGAAGTAGCGGGTTACAAAGGTATGTTCCTCGGGCGTAAGCGAATCGATGCGGGCGCGGTGAACGCCCAGAGTGTCGAGCTTGCCCTCGATGCTCTTAAAGATCGACTCCCAGCGGGTAAGGAGCCCGGGCAGCTCTGCCATGACGGCATCGACCTGTTCGGAAGCGGTCATATTGCTCTTGTTATCGACAGGCTGTTTTTTGAGTTCTGCCAGGTCGGACAGGCCGCCCACGCGCACCATGAGGAACTCATCGAGGTTGGACTCGAAGATCGAGACGAACTTAAGGCGCTCGAACAGCGGCACGGACTCATCAAAAGCCTCGTCGAGCACACGGTTGTCAAAGCGCAGCCAGCTGAGCTCTCGGTTCTGCGTGTACGAGAAGTCGCGCGGCGGTTTGCGCAGCTTTGCGGCGGCTTGCTTTTTTTCGATTTTGCTCGGCATATGCATCTGTCCGTTCAGTCCCCTCAGGGGACGGTAGCCTAACCCTATTCGCTATTGTCTCAATTTAGTCGACTTGTGGCACGGACGTATTGTGCGAACGGTATCTTAACCTACTTCTTACGCCGTCAAGGCATGCAACTAACTGCCCGACTCGTTTTGAAAACAATCTATATCCATACTCAATTGGTGAGGATGTATGAATAAGAATGATTGCGAGCTGAATATAATCGAATCCAAATTGAATCATGGACAGACGACATATATATGCAGAAAACAGTTTTAGCTATGCAATTCCTAAACATGAAATTATTTGTGCAATCTTGCTCAATTCCTTAGAAAAAAGAACGATTACCTTTGAAAACCTGCTTTAGAGAACTGAAGTGCGTCATGGGGGAATCATATGCGATATACCGTTCATCGCACTTTGCTGACCGTTCGGGGGCGAGGTGGAATTGCGGGTGGTTTTTGGATATAACTAGAGCTGTCAGCAAGCAGCGTCCCATACGGAGGGGCGCTGATACATTCGGCCAGTAAGGCCCGAAAGAAAGGTAGGAGGCCATGACGAAAGGTCTGCACGTGCCTTCCGAGATCGGCAAGCTCAGGAAGGTCTGCCTGCACCGTCCCGGCGACGAGCTCCTCAACCTGCCGCCCGACGAGCTCGAGCGACTCCTGTTCGACGACGTCCCGTTCCTGGAGGTCGCACAGCAGGAGCACGACACCTTCGCCCAGATCCTGAGGGACCAGGGCGTGGAGGTCCTCTACCTCGAGAACCTCGTCGCCGAGGTGTTCGACCAGGTCCCCGGCGCCCGCGCCGAGTTCACCGACCAGTACATCGCCGAGGCCGGCATCCGCGGCCAGCACATGCCGCAGATCGTCCGCGAGAAGCTGGACTCCATCGAGGACAACCTCGAGTTCGTCAAGAAGACCATGGCCGGCATGACCAAGGCCGAGATCGACTTGCCCCTCACGGCGTCCACGACCCTCGACTCCCTGGTCAACTCCGAGTCCGAGTCCGACCTGATCATCGACCCGATGCCCAACCTCTACTTCACCCGCGACCCGTTCGCGGTCGTCGGCGAGGGCGTCAACCTCAACCGCATGTACTCGGTCACCCGCAACCGCGAGACCCTGTACGGCAAGTACATCTTCAAGTACCACCCCGACTACAAGGACGTCTCGCTGTACTTCCGCCGCGACTGCCAGTTCCACACCGAGGGCGGCGACGTGCTGAACATCAACGAGAAGACCCTCGCCGTCGGCATCTCCCAGCGCACCCAGGCCGCCGCGATCGACATCATGGCCCAGAACATCTTCTGGAACTCCGACTCCAAGGTCGAGCGCATCCTGGCCTTCGACATCCCGGTCTCGCGCGCCTTCATGCACCTCGACACGGTCTTCACCCAGATCGACGTCGATAAGTTCACGATCCACCCCGCCATCATGGGCACCCTGCGCGTCTACGAGCTGACCGCCGGCAAGAACCCGGGCGACGTGAACATCCGCCTGATCGAGGACACCCTCGAGCACGTCCTGGAGGACGCCACCGGCGTCGACCAGGTCAAGCTGATCCCCTGCGGCGGCGGCGACCCGATCGCGGCCTCCCGCGAGCAGTGGAACGACGGCTCCAACACCCTGTGCGTCGAGCCCGGCAAGATCTGCGTCTACGCCCGCAACACCGTCACCAACGACGTGCTGTACAAGGAGGGCCTGGACCTTCTCGTCGTGCCCTCCGCCGAGCTCTCCCGCGGCCGCGGCGGCCCGCGCTGCATGAGCATGCCCTTCTGGCGCGAGGACCTCTAAG
>CABUVB010000051.1 GCA_902494815.1 uncultured Collinsella sp.
ATCGCCGCCGGTGTCCGCGTCGAAGAGGGCGAGATCGCCGCGACCGATTCCGTGCGCCTGGTGCGCGACGGCATCGTGGTCTTCAACGGCAAGATCGCCTCGATGCGCCACTACAAGGACGAGGCCAAGAGCCTCAAGAGCGGTTCCGAGGGCGGCATTGGCCTGGAGAACTTCCAGGACATCAAGCCCGGCGACCAGATCGAGGGTTACCGCATCGACCAGGTTGCCCGTACCGAGTAGGGGGTAGCGCTATGAAGCAAACGCAGGCAACCCGCCGTCTGGGCGAGCAGCTTCGCGAGAAGCTCGGTTATATCCTGCTCTTTGAGGTTTCCGATCCGCGCCTCGACCTGGTCACCCTGACTGCGGTCGAGGTCGCGGTGGACCGTTCGTTCGCGCGTGTGTACGTGTCGTGCGATGCGAGCCGCTACGACGAGGTCATGGAGGCGCTCGCAAGCGCCAAGGGCCGCATTCGTAGCCTGTTGGCTCGCTCGCTCGATTGGCGTGTCACGCCCGAGCTCGATTTTCGCATCGATCGCTCGACCGATGAGGCCGAGCGCATCACGCGTGCGCTGGAAAACGTTCCCGCCACGCTTGCGATCGAAAAGGACGAGGACGGCTATCCGATAGCGGATGCCGCCCAGGAGGCAGCTTTAGATGACTAATTCCGCCGACCTCGCCTCGTGCGAGTCTGCAGATATTCAGCGACGCATCCTCGAGCTCATCGAGGGTGCGTCCTCCATTGCGATTTCGGGACATACTTCTCCCGATGGCGATGCCTTGGGCTCCGTATTGGGTCTGGGCCTTTCGCTCATGAAGTTTTTCCCCAACAAGGACATTGCCCTGCTGCTGGCAGACGATGACCCGGTTCCGCGCATCTACCGCTTTATGGAGGGTGCCGACCGTCTGGTGCCGGCATCTGCGTATACCGGCAATCCGGACCTGTTCATCTCGGTGGACGTGCCGGTCGTCGAGCGCCTCAATAATTCCGCCGAGGTGCTTCGTCGCTCCAAGCATGTGGTGTGCTTCGATCATCATCCGGCGCGCGAGGAGTTTGCCGAGCTGAGCCTGAGGCGCGTCGATGCCGCGGCCTGCGCCATGATCATCGACCGCTTCTTGGACAATTGCGGCATTGTCGCACGTGATGGCGTTGCGACCTGCCTGCTGTGTGGCTTGGTTACCGATACCGGCCGTTTTCAGTACCAAAACGCCGATGCCGCCGCGTTCCATGCAGCCTCGCGCCTGGTGGCGCACGGTGCCGATCCGGCGCGCGTTGCGCTCGAGGTCTACCAGAGCATGCGCGTTGAGTTTTTGCACCTCAAGTCCATTGTCATGGGTCGCATTAAGACGGTCGCGCATGGGCGCGTGGCGTATAGCTATGCCTACCAGAGCGACCTTGAAGCCTGCGGCGTCACCTCGGACGAGTGCGACGGCCTGGTCGATGTGGTGCGTTCGGTGATGGGCGTCGAGGTCTGCATGTTCTTAAAGGGCATTGAGGGCGATACCAAAGTGCGTGGCAACCTGCGCTCCAAGGGCGACCTCGATGTGTCCGAGATTGCTGCCAATTTTGGCGGTGGCGGGCATCATGCCGCCGCCGGCTTTTCCAACAACGGAACAATTCTCGAGACGCTCACCGTGGCACTTCCCATGCTGGCCGAGCTGGTAGGGGAGGATCCCGCTTCGGTGACCGTCGAGCTTTAACTTTTTGGATGGTACATGGCTCGTCGTACGCCTTCACAACTGAATATGCTGCTCGCTGTCGATAAGCCGGTGGGCTGCACGTCCCATGACGTGGTCTCGCAATGCCGACGCGCCCTCCATGAGCGGCGTGTCGGCCATGCCGGCACGCTCGACCCCATGGCATCTGGCGTCATGGTGGTGGGTGTGGGCCAGGCCACCCGTCTGCTGGGCATGCTCACGCTCGATACCAAAAGCTACGTCGCCGATATTTCGTTTGGCGCCGAGACCAATACCGATGATGCGGAGGGCGAGGCGGTCCGCACGGTGGCTGTTGCCAACGAGCTCCGCGATCCTGCCTATGCTCGTGAGCGCTTGGCCGCCATGCTGGGCCCGCAGATGCAGGTGCCGCCGGCGTTTTCTGCTATCTCGGTCAATGGCGTTCGCGCCTACAAGTCTGCTCGCGAGGGCAATGCGGTGGACCTACCTCCGCGCCCCGTCGAGGTCTATGCCGCCGACCTGATTGCCGTGGGCGGCGAAGGTGATACGTGTGTGTGGACCGTGGCGTTCTCGGTGAGCAAGGGCACCTATATCCGTGCGCTCGCTCGCGACCTGGGCCGCGCTTGCGATAGCGCCGCGCATATTTCCGCACTTCGTCGCACCGCATCTGGTGTTGTTTCCATTGGCGCCTGTCATGCGGTGGAGGAGCTTTCTCCCGAGTCCGCCGCTGGCTTTGCCCTGGATCCCATTGCGGCCTTGGGCGCCATGCGTGTTGACTTGCCGGGCAATCTTGCCGACGACCTGCTCTGCGGCCGTCGCATTCCCGTTGAGCGTGCGCTTGCCGATTTCGATGTCTCGAAGGCGCTGTTTGCGCTGGTGCTCGATGGGGGACTCAAGGCGCTCGCCCGCATTGAGGGCGGCCGCTTTGTCATGGAGCACGTGTTTCCGCAGGCAATCGGCGGTGTTCGATGATGTTGTCCGCTCATGAGCTCGCGCGTGTCTTTTTCGCGGGCGAGTCGGACGAGGCTCGCATCGTTGCTGCCGATACGTTTGATGAGTGTGAGCACTTGGGTGCCGCATCGATTGCCATCGGCGTGTTCGACGGCGTTCACCGTGGACACCAGGAGCTCATTGCGGCGCTTGTCCGGGATGCCCGTGCCCATGGCTGCAAGGCGGTAGTAGTTACCTTCGATCCCGACCCGGACGTCGTGGTGAGCCCTTCGCCCGCTCAAAAACTGATGACGACGGCCGACCGTCTGCATGCCTTGGCTCAGACCGGGGTCGATGCGGTGGTGGCCGTTCCCTTTACGTCTGAGGTTGCGGCGCTTGACCATGTTGATTTTCTCTCGCTGGTGTCGCGTCTGGTCGACATTCGATCGATTCGCGTTGGCAGTGACTTTAGGCTGGGTCGTGGCGGTGCTTCTGGTGTTGCCGAGATGCGCTCCTGGGGTTCCGAGCACGGCGTTGACGTGTATGGTCACGACCTGCTTTGCGAGGGCGGTGAGGCCATTTGCGCCACCCGCATTCGTCATGAGCTGGGACAGGGCCATGTGGAGCTTGCTGCTGGGTTACTCGGCCGTCCGTATATGGTGCGTGGCGGTGTTATTCGCGGCCGTCACGAGGGTTCTGGCATGGGCTTTCCCACGGCAAACTTGCAGGTTCCCGACGGCATTCAGGTGCCAGCCGATGGCGTGTATGAGGGTCTGGTGCTGGTCGATGACACCGCGTGGCCCGCTGCTGTGAACGTCGGCCTGCCGCCAACGTATGCTGACGATGCGGCATCTGCGCATCTCGAGGCTAATTTAATTGGTTATACGGGCGACCTGTACGGCGCTTCCGTTTCGCTGGCGTTTACGCGCTGGCTGCGTCCCTCGCGTGTGTTCGATTCGCTGGATGAGTTGATCGCGACCGTCGAGGGTAATATCGAGGATATTCGTCACAACTTGGGCGATCAGGGGGTGAGCATCCGTGATTAGCGATGAGGAAAAAGACCAGGTACGCGCTGCGTCTGACCTGGTTGCCATCGTGCAGGAAACGGTCGAGCTCAAGCCTCGCGGCCATGAGTTTTGGGGATGCTGCCCCTTCCATGGCGAGAAGACGCCGTCCTTCCACATTATCCCCGCCACGCAGGTGTGGCATTGCTTTGGTTGCGGCGAGGGTGGCGACGTTTTCACGTATATCATGAAGCGCGAGAACCTGAGCTTTCCCGAGTCAATCCGTTACTTGGCCGATCGCGCGGGTATTGAGCTGCATGACACCGGAGATCGCCGCGAGCGCGGCACCAAGCGTGCCCGCATCTACGATCTGTGCGCCGAGACCGCCCAGTTCTACCACACCATGCTCATGCGCGGTAAGGACGGCCGTCCGCGCGAGTACTTTGCCAGCCGCGGCATGGGCGGCGACGTCTGCCGCCGCTACTGCCTGGGCTTTGCACCGGGCCGTAACGCGCTGGTGTCGCACCTGTCCCAGGCGGGTTTTACCCCGCAGGAGATGATCGACGCCAACGTTGCCGTGAGTCGCGGGCGCGGGCAGCTTGCCGACCGCTTTTACGACCGCGTGATGTTCCCCATCTTTGACGAGCAGGGTCACAACATTGCCTTTGGCGGTCGCATTATGGGCGACGGCCAGCCTAAGTATCTCAACACAGCCGAGACGAGCGTGTTTCATAAAAAGCGAAACCTCTACGGCTTTAATTGGGCCAAGGAGTTTATCGTCGCGCAGGATACCGCCATCGTGGTAGAGGGCTATACCGATTGCATCGCCTGCTGGGAGGCGGGGATTAAAAACGTTGTCGCCACGCTGGGCACCGCCCTCACGGAGCATCACGTCAAGACGCTCACTCGCTTTGCCAAGCGCATCGTGTATATGTTCGACGGCGATGCAGCGGGCCAGAAGGCCGCCCGTCGCGCGATTCAGTTTATCGAGCAGGATTCCATGGACCTGCGCTGCGTGGTGCTCCCCGACGGCAACGACCCCATGGAGTTCATCACCGCACATGGTGGCGAGGCACTGCAGACGCGCATCGACGCTGCCGAGCCGCTTATGGACTTTGTCTACCGTTCGCTGCAGGAGTCGAGTGACATCACCACGCCGGGCGGTCGCGCTAAGGCGCTGGAAGATGCGCTGACGCTTATCTATCCGTTGCGCAACAGCTATATGATCGACACGTACTTTATCCAGATTGCCGATCTGCTGGGTTTGGATCTGGAGACGGTGCGCGCGAGCTCGGGTCGTGTGTTTCGCGATGTCGCCAAGCGCGAGGATGCGGAACGACGTCGTGAGCAGAACTATGAGCGCCAGCGGGCACAGACTGAGCGGTCCGGTAGCGCGGGCGGTCGGGCGTCGGGTTCTCGCGATGCCGGTCGCGGTGCTTGGGCATCGGGCGCGACGCCGCCGGTGTCCGCGCCGGTCGAAGAAGAGCCGTACGACTACGTCCCGCTCGATGCCTACGGCGCCGCGCCCGTGGAGGTCGTCGACGACCTGCCGCCGATCGATGTGCCTGATGGTATGGGCGCTGTGCCTGTGGCTGACGGTTCGGGCGCACCGGCTGCGGCGGCGCCGATGGTTCTTACCGATCTTGAACGCAAGTCCTTGGCAGGGGAGCGCGAGCTGTTGACGATGCTCACGAGCTACCCCGACCTGTTCCGCACGTATGCCGACCGCATCTGCTCCATCGAGTGGGTTGACCCGCGTCACGAGTCCATTGCATGGGCCGTTCTGGCAACGCCGCCGGGAACCGATCCTGCAGCCTGCATGGATGCGGCGCGCTCAGTGTGTCCCGATGCGGCAACGCTTGTGAGTGCCGGGCGCATCTCCGCGACGAGCAAGCATCCCACCGAGACGAACATCGTGTTTATGCTTGATACGCTTGAGCTCTACACCATCAAGCGTCGCATGCGTGCCGCACAGGCCAAGCTGCGCCAGGACCGTTCACTCGATGATGAGGCCCGTCGCGCGCTGACCGTGCAGGCCGCGCAGGATTCGCAGCGTCAACGCGAACTGCAAAAGTCGATCGGCGGCGTGGCGGACCCGTTCCGTTTGATCGGCCTGGAGGCCGCGGGCACCGAACAAGCCTAGATGTTGTGGTCAACCAGCGTATTCTCGCCTATATCCAGCCCTCTTTTTGGGTATAGACGTCAATGTGTGTGCTAAAGTATTGAGTCCTGTGGACTATGAAGGGAGAATCTGTGCCAAAAAAGACTGAGAGCACGGGTACTGGGCTGGAATCCTACGTTGCAAAGCTCATGGGCAACGGCTCAAACAGGACTTCGGTAACCGAGGACGAGATTCAGGTCGCCCTGAAGGATATCGATGTTTCTGACGAGCAGCTCACCGCGGTGTATTCCGCGCTGCGCAACAGCGGCATCCAGATTATCTCCGCGAGCGGTAACGACGACGCCCCCATGGGTGTCGACGATGACGATACCGATACCGATACCGATACCGATACCGAGGATTTCGATGACGACGACGAGCACGATTCCGGCTCGCTCGACGATCACGAGCTCAAGATGGCCCGTCAGGCCGACGCTGAGATGGGTTCTTCCAAGAACAAGAAGAAGCGCACCGTGCGCACGTCCCGTTCACGCTCCCGCGTGCGTGGCATCGATGCCTCCACGGTGATGCTGACCGGCGACCCGGTCCGTATGTACCTCAAGGAGATCGGCAAGGTCGACCTGTTGACCGCCTCCGAAGAGGTCGATCTGGCTATGAAGATCGAGGCCGGTCTCGAGGCTACCGAGAAGCTCGAGGCTGCCGATGCTGGTGAGCTCGAACTCACGCGTGCCGAGATGCGTCGTCTTACGCGCATTGAGAACGTGGGCCTCGAAGCCAAGCAGGCGCTCATCAGCGCAAACCTTCGTCTGGTCGTCTCCATCGCCAAGCGCTATGTCGGTCGCGGCATGCTGTTCCTGGACCTGATTCAGGAGGGCAACCTCGGTCTGATCCGCGCCGTCGAGAAGTTCGACTACCAGAAGGGCTTTAAGTTCTCCACGTACGCCACGTGGTGGATCCGTCAGGCCATTACGCGCGCTATCGCCGACCAGGCCCGTACCATCCGTATTCCCGTGCACATGGTCGAGACTATCAACAAACTCGTCCGCGTGCAGCGTCAGCTCCTTCAGGACCTGGGCCGCGATCCGACCCCCGAAGAGATCGGTGCCGAGATGGATATGAGCGCCGACCGCGTCCGCGAGATCCAGAAGATCTCGCAGGAGCCCGTGTCGCTCGAGACCCCCATCGGCGAGGAAGAGGATTCCCAGCTGGGCGACTTCATCGAGGACTCCCAGGCTATCGTTCCGCCCGATGCGGCCAGCTTCTCTATGCTGCAGGAGCAGCTCACCCAGGTGCTCGATTCGCTTGCCGATCGTGAGCGCAAGGTTATCGAACTGCGCTTTGGCCTTGTCGACGGACATCCCCGCACGCTCGAGGAAGTCGGTCGTGAGTTTGGCGTCACGCGCGAGCGCATCCGCCAGATCGAGTCCAAGACTCTGGCCAAGCTTCGCCACCCGAGCCGTAGCAGTAAGCTGAAGGACTATATCGAGAGCTAGTCAAGCAAGAGGCGCCCTCAAGCACATCCGCTTGGGGGCGCTTTCATGTAGACATTGGGTGTTCCTATAGTTTTGTCAACCGTCGGGGCTACTCCCGGTAGGGCACCCGGTCGCGCATCACGGCGTATATCGCCCTGAGCCGCTTCCTCGCGACGGCCTTGAGCGCCCGCCCGTGCCCCATGCCCCGCGCCCTGCAGGCCCGGTAGTACTCGCCGTAGCGCCCCGAGGACCTCACCAGGCTGTTGCACGAGAAGATCAGCAGGGACTTGAGCCTCGCGTCGCCGCGCCTGGACGCCCTGACCGACCTCACCGACGTGCCGGAGCTCCTCACCCTCGGGGCTATGCCGCAGTACGAGGCCAGGTGGTCGTGGTCCGGGAACCTCCCGATGTCGACCGACACCGCGAGCTGCGCCGCGGTCCTCGGGCCGATGCCGGGCACGGTGAGCAGGCACGCGTAGGTCTCGTCGCCCTCGAGCAGCGCCGCCGTCTCGGCCTCGAGGGCCCCGGCCTCGTCGAGGGCCTCCGATATCCGGGCGGCCAGGAACCTGACCTGCCTGTTCTTGGCCTCGACGAGCGCCGGCGGGGGCGCGGTGGAGGCGGCCGCGGCCTCCCCGGCGGCCTCGGCCCGCGGGCCCTCGGCCCCGGAGCGGGCGATCCCCCACGCCCCCCCGAACCCGGCGAGCAGCTCCAGCCACCGCCGGTCCGACAGGTCGACCGCGGCCTCGAGGGCCGGGCAGGACTCGAGCAGCACCGCGCGCAGGCGGTTCTTGTCCCTGGTCGCGCAGGCGACGACGTGGTCGCGCTGCGACGAGAGGGCGCGGGCGGCCTCGAGGGCCTCGCCGCGGCCCGGGACCCCCGACAGGGAGTCCGGCACGCCCAGGGCGGTCCGCGCGATCACCGCGGCGTCGCGCTCGTCGGTCTTGGCCTCGCCGGAGAACAGGCCCGCGGCGCGGCTGGCGGCTAGCCCGGGCAGGTAGGCGCCCCCGCGCCCCGCGGCGCGGGCCCGCCTCACGGCGAGGGACCCTATGTTGCGGAACTGGTCGACCACGACGAGCGTGCCGGCGGGCGCGGAGGCGAACAGCGCGTCGAGCTCGGCCTCCCTGTTGCGGACGGGGGCGCTGGCCAGCACCTCCCCGTCGCGGTCGATCAGGCAGGCCCAGTGCGACGACTTGCCGACGTCCAGGCCGAGCACGGCCGCGGGTCTGGTGGATGGCGCTTTCACGGTGGTATCCTTCCGGTAGTCGTTCGACCGGATGGCCTCCCCCTCGGCACTCACATTACCAGCCGCGGCACCTGCCCGGCATTTTCCTATCAGCCGTCGGGGGCGGCGCGTCCCGCGCCGGCAGCACCCAACAGGCCCTCTCGGGGGCAGGGACGTTCGGCCGTGCGCGGGCGCCCGGTCGGCGGCCCGTTCTGGGCGCGCCTCAATCGTAGCCCGAGACGGTCCCGGGCTGACAATTTCGACTGTAATGGACGTTCTTGAATGACTGATCGTTTAAGAACGTCCCCAATGACTGGGTCGGAAAATTTCTTAAAAAAGTTCTTGCCCTAAGCTGATTCGTCCGTATAATAAACTTCGTTGCTTGAGAGCACGCACCTATTCCTCGGTAGCTCAATGGTAGAGCACGCGGCTGTTAACCGCGCTGTTGTAGGTTCGAGTCCTACCCGGGGAGCCAGGTTGTAAAACCCGTCGCTTATGCGGCGGGTTTTTTCATGCCGCGATCGCCGTTCGCGAACGTTACCATATCAACATTTCGTGTCGAGGATGTAATCCCGAGGCCCGCCACCTCAACATGCCGCGGTCGTTGTAGAATATTGCAATGATTGCTCCCACGACATGGTGCCGCGAGCACCAAGAAAAGGAGATTCTTGTGTCTGAGACCATTAACGGCAGCCTGAGCGTCTCGAACGACGTTATTGCCGATATTGCCGGTTATGCCGCGATGACGTGCTATGGCGTTGTCGGTATGGCTGAGCAGCTCCAGGGCGCCGAGAGCGTGCGCCTGCTTGCCGGTCAGCGCCTCCGCAAGGGCGTGCTTGTCTCCGCCGACGAGAACGGCCTTACGGTCGATCTTCACGTCGTGCTCGAGAACGGCGTCAACATGAAGTCCGTCTGCCACAATCTTTCGAGCTCCGTTGCCTTCACTCTGCAGGAGATCGCCCAGATCGATCCCGCCAGCCTTAAGATCGGCATCCATATCGACGCGCTCAAGAGCCGTCTGAACTAGCATCCGAAAACGGAGATTCAAATACCCATGATTGCAAAGACCATTCGCACCTGTTTTCCGATCGCTGCGGCTGCCGTTTCCGACAAGGCCGAGGAGATCAACAAGCTCAACGTCTTCCCCGTACCCGACGGCGACACCGGTACCAACATGTCGCTCACGCTCGCCTCGGTGACCAAGGAGCTCTCCGCCCTTCCTGCCGACGCCGACATGGAAGCCATCGCCGGCGCCATCACCCACGGCTCCCTGATGGGTGCCCGCGGTAACTCTGGCGTTATCACGTCGCAGATTCTGCGCGGCGTGGCCGAGGGCCTTGTCTCTGCCGATGAGCCCATTACGTCCGCCAACATTGCCTTCGCCTTCCGTCGCGCCGTCAAGGTCGCCTTCCAGGCTGTCCGCAAGCCCATCGAGGGCACGATCCTCACGGTCCTGCGCGATGTCTCGACCAAGGCCGATGAGTGCGAGAAGAAGAAGTTCTCGGCTGAGGATGCGCTCGATGCCATCGTCGTCGAGGCGTACCAGTCCGTCGCCCGTACACCCGATCTGTTGCCCGTTCTGAAGGAGAACGGCGTGGTCGACTCCGGCGCCTTTGGATTTGCCATTTTCCTCGAGAACTTTGTGGCTGCCGCGCTTGGTCGCAGCACCGTGGTCGAGGATTTCTCCGCTACGTTTGACTCCGCCGGCTCTGCCCGCGATGCCGCTCTTGGCCGTGTTGAGATCGAGGCTAACGACGACTGGGAGGGCTCGGAGTTCCGCTACTGCAACGAGTTCCTGTTTAAGGCCGACGCCCCGTTTGACGAGGACGAGTGCCTTAAGTTCCTAGGCTCCATGGGCGACTGTGAGCTGCTCGTGGGCGCCTATCCCGACTACAAGATCCATGTGCACTCCAACACCCCCAACCTGGTGCTCGAGCACATGCTGCAGCTCGGTCAGATCTATGAGGTCTTTATCCACAACATGGAGATGGAGGCCCACGACCGTACCGCTAAGATCCACGAGGATCAGGAAAAGGCCGCCGAGCCCGCCAAGGCGCTGGGCTTTGTCGCCGTTGCCGCCGGTTCCGGCGAGGCCGACATCCTCAAGTCCCTTGGCGTCGACGTGGTCGTCTCCGGTGGCCAGACTATGAATCCCTCGACCGCCGACCTGCTGGGCGCGGTGGACCAGGTCAACGCGACCTCGGTCATCATC
>CABUVB010000052.1 GCA_902494815.1 uncultured Collinsella sp.
CTCAACGCTCACGGCGAGAAGGTCGGCCTGGTCAAGGTTCGTCTGTTCCGTCCGTTCTCCATCAAGCACTTCGTCGACGTTCTCCCCGAGACCGTCCAGAAGATCGCCGTCATGGACCGTACCAAGGAGCCGGGTTCCATCGGCGAGCCGCTCTACCAGGACGTCGTCTCCGCTCTCTACGAGGCCGGCAAGACGGGCATCAAGGTCGTCGGCGGCCGTTATGGCCTGGGCAGCAAGGATACGCCTCCCGCGTCCGCGTTCGCTGTCTTCGAGGAGCTCAAGAAGGACGAGCCCAAGCGCGAGTTCACCATCGGCATTGTCGATGACGTGACCAACCTGAGCCTGCCCGAGGTCGAGGATGCGCCCAACACCGCAGCCCCCGGCACCATCGAGTGCAAGTTCTGGGGTCTGGGTGGCGACGGTACCGTCGGCGCCAACAAGAACTCGATCAAGATTATCGGCGACCACACCGACAAGTACGTCCAGGCCTACTTCCAGTACGACTCCAAGAAGACTGGCGGCGTCACCGTCTCGCACCTGCGCTTTGGTGATTCCCCGATCCGTTCGCCGTACTACGTGACCAAGGCCGACTTTGTCGCCTGCCATAACCCCAGCTACATCGTTAAGGGCTTTAAGATGGTCCGCGACGTCAAGCCGGGCGGCACCTTCCTGGTCAACTGCCAGTGGAGCGACGAGGAGTTCGCCGAGCACATGCCCGCCGTGGCCAAGCGCTACATCGCGAACAACAACGTCAACGTCTATCTGATCGACGCTATCGACCTGGCCGCTAAGGTCGGCATGGGCAAGCGCACCAACACGGTGCTCCAGTCCGCCTTCTTCGCGCTGGCCAAGGTCCTGCCCGCCGAGGACGCCCTGCAGTACATGAAGGACGCGGCTACCAAGTCCTACATGAAGAAGGGCCAGGCCATCGTCGACGCCAACCACAAGGCCATCGATGCCGGCGCTACCGCCTTCCGTAAGTTCGAGGTTCCGGCCGACTGGGCAACTGCCGAGGATGCCGCTCCCGTCGAGCTCTCCGAGGAGACCAAGTCCGCTATCGCCCAGCAGGTCAAGAACCTGCTCGAGCCCATCGATCGCATGGACGGCGACAGCCTGCCCGTTTCCGCCTTCGTCGATTGCGCCGACGGCCAGTTTGAGCTGGGCGCCTCCGCATACGAGAAGCGCGGCGTCGCCGTGGTCGTTCCCCATTGGGACGAGACCAAGTGCATCCAGTGCAACCAGTGCGCCTACGTGTGCCCGCATGCCACCATCCGTCCGTTCGCGATGACCGAGGACGAGGCTGCCGCCGCGCCCGAGGCTACCCGCACGCTCGACGCCATGGGTCCCAAGGCCAAGGGTATGAAGTTCACCATGGCTGTGTCCCCGCTCGACTGCATGGGTTGCACCAACTGCGTCAAGGTTTGCCCCAAGGGCGCCCTCGAGATGGTTCCCACCGAGCAGGAGATGGACCAGCAGCCCGTTTGGGACTACATGGTCGAGAACGTCTCCGAGAAGAAGGAGCTCATCGCGGCCAACGTCAAGGGCAGCCAGTTTAAGCAGCCCTACCTGGAGTTCTCGGGCTCCTGCGCCGGCTGTGCCGAGACCGCCTATGCACGTCTGGTGACTCAGGTCGCCGGCGACCGCATGTTCATTTCCAACGCCACCGGCTGCTCCTCCATTTGGGGCAACCCCGCTGCCACCGCTCCTTACTGCAAGGACAAGGACGGTCACGGCCCGGCGTGGAACAACTCCCTGTTCGAGGACAATGCCGAGCACGGTCTGGGCATGGCCGTCGGTTACGAGGCCGTCCAGAAGAAGCTGATCGCCGCTACCCAGGACATCATCGCTGCCGATGGTCCGTCCGATGAGCTCAAGGCCGCCGGCCAGGCTTGGATCGACTCCGTCAACGACGCCGAGGCCTCCAAGACCGCTGCTGCTGCCTACGTTGCCGAGCTCGAGAAGTGCGGCTGCGACGCTTCCAAGGCGATCCTCGCCGACAAGGCTTACCTCACCAAGAAGTCCTTCTGGATCTTCGGCGGCGACGGCTGGGCCTACGACATCGGCTTCGGTGGCCTGGACCACGTCTTGGCTTCCGGCCACAACGTCAACGTCTTCGTCTTCGACACCGAGGTCTACTCCAACACCGGCGGTCAGGCCTCCAAGGCCTCGAACCTGGGCCAGGTTGCTCAGTTCGCCGCTGCCGGTAAGGTGACCAAGAAGAAGTCCCTGGCCGAGATCGCCATGAGCTACGGCTACGTTTACGTGGCGCAGGTCGCCATGGGCGCCAACCCGGCTCAGACCCTCAAGGCCATCCACGAGGCCGAGGCCTACGACGGCCCGTCCCTCATCATCGGCTACAGTCCCTGCGAGATGCACTCCATCAAGAAGGGTGGCATGCAGAACTGCCAGGCCGAGATGAAGAAGGCTGTCGAGTGCGGTTACTGGAACCTCTTCCGCTTCAACCCCGAGGCTGCTGCCGGCAAGAAGTTCTCGCTCGATTCCAAGGAGCCCGCGGGCGGTTATCAGGAGTTCCTGATGAACGAGGCCCGTTACGCTTCGCTGACGCGTTCCTTCCCCGAGCGCGCCGAGGAGCTCTTCAAGGAGAATGAGCAGGCCGCTATGGACCGCTATCAGCACCTGCTGAAGCTCAAGACGGTGTACAACGAGGCCTAGGTCTCCCACCGCAGGATCTGAGGGCTAACCTTCGCGGACGTCCTCGGACATGAAAGAACCCCCGCTGCGCACTACGTGCGGCGGGGGTTCTTTCGTCCTGCGGAGTGCCCGCGAAGGTTAGCCCTCAGATCCTGCTACGGCTACGTCCTCGGATTGTGTGGGCGGATGAAGGACGTAGTTGGCCGGGTATTCCGTCCCTTTCGCTGTTTCGCGGCTTTGCCGCGAAACCTCGCGCCACTTTGGGGATGGATGGGGGACTTGGCTGTTGCCGCCTTTTCGGAGCCCTTCTTTATTCCTTATGCTGGATGAAAAGCCCCTTGTTTTTGCAGGGGTGCATACTCGACTTATAAGTGCATAGAATCTCGTATAGCGCGAGTAAGATATTGCGCTGTCCGTTTTGTGTTTAGCAGAGATGTAGTTTGCATAATCCGACATAATCCTCGCTGCATTTAAATAAAGTTGCACGTAAATGGCGTAGATATGTCTGAGCTGGTGTTCTGTACGCTGAGCGGACAAAAACGACCGTTCACCGTTCCGCTATTTTCAAAATGAATAAAATGAGCGATAAAGAGAATATAAACCTTAATAAACTCGCGTATCGCACGGACGCGGGTTATTAATGGGTTGTAGGCCTTTTACAGAAAGGATTCCAGCAATGTCTAAGCCTCTTGGCAAGCCCGATCGTATTGTCGTCGCCCTTGGCGGCAACGCCCTCGGCAACAACCCCGTCGAGCAGATCGAGGCCGTGAGCAACACCGCCCATGCCCTCCTCGGCCTCATCGAGCAGGGCAACGAGATCATCATCACCCACGGCAACGGCCCGCAGGTCGGCATGATCCAGAACGCCTTCGCCGCTGCCCACGATGCCATCGGTACCCCCGAGATGCCGCTGCCCGAGTGCGGTGCCATGTCCCAGGGCTACATTGGTTATCACCTGCAGCAGGGCATCGGCCGCGAGATGCACAAGCGCTATAAGCGTTGGCACGCCGCCACCGTCGTCACCCAGATCGAGTGCGACCCCGACGATCCCGCGTTCAAGAACCCGACCAAGCCGATCGGCCCCTTCTACACCGAGGAGCAGGCCAAGGAGTTCATGGCCGAGGATCCCTCCAAGGTCTTCGTCGAGGATTCCGGCCGCGGCTGGCGTCGCGTCGTCGCTTCCCCCGATCCCAAGAAGATCGTCGAGGCTGACTCCATCCTCAACCTGCTCGACAACGAGTTCATCGTCATCGCCTGCGGCGGCGGCGGCATCCCCGTCGTCCGCGACTACGAGAACAAGGGCTGCTACAAGGGCGTTCCCGCCGTCATCGACAAGGACCTGGGCGGCGAGCTGCTGGCCGAGGACTGCGACGCCGACGTTCTGTTCCTGCTGACCGCCGTTGAGCATGTCGCCATCAACTTTGGCAAGCCCAACCAGGAGGAGCTCGAGGACCTCACCGCCGACGAGGCCGAGCGCCTGGCCGACGAGGGCCAGTTCGGCAAGGGTTCGATGGAGCCCAAGGTCCGCGCTGCCATCAAGTTTGCGCGTTCCCGCAAGGGCCGCACCTGCATCATCGGTGCCCTGGACAAGGCCGCCGAGACCATGGCCGGCCTCTCTGGTACCCGCATCCACGAGTAGTCTCTACTCTGTCGCCTCTCTCGTGGGCGCCAGGCAAAGCGCCCACAAACTAGCCTCTCTTCATGAGCCCCGCAGTCCGCTCCGACTGCGGGGCTTTTGCTATTCACCTAGTCATTGGGGACGTTCTTAAATGACTAGTCAAACAAGAGCGTCCCCAATGACCACTCATTTAAGTCTGTCCCCAATGACTAGTAGTAGGCCCACATGGCTTCGACTTCGTTGAGGACCTCTACGACGCCCCAGCGGCGGGCGCTGCGGCTGGCCGAGTTGGGGTCGTAGACGCCAATCTGGTTGGCATCGTCGATGCCGTAGAGCACGATGTAGTGGCCTACGTTGGTAAACGTACCGGGGCGCACTGCGGCGATGACGGGCGCACCCGAGCGAAGTGCTTGGGTAATCGATTCGCGATCGTTATAGAGCTGTGTTCCGTTGAGCCCCAGCTGCCACGCACCGCCTGTCATAAACGACCACTCGGTGGCACCAGTGGGGGCGTAGTTGCCGGCTTCGGCCAGTGCGCATATATCGACCGGCGTCTTATCGGTATGGCCGGTCTTAAAGATATAGACCATGGTGAGGCAGGTAGGACCGCAAGCGTTTTCGCGAATAGTGCCACCGGCATAGGGCAGCTCCGACCATGCGGGGTCAATTTGGTAGATGTGGGGCATGGTGCCGGCCTGCCATTGCGAGCGTGGGGTCGAGAACGCAAAGGAGTAGCCGGGCGCGACGGGAGCTTTAAGCAGCTTGTCCTCGGCGGTGGGCTCAAGACCGGCTGATCCGTGGGAGATACAGGATCCCAAAAACACAAAGACGAGGCAGGCGGCGATGGAGCAAAGCGCAAGGCGTAGGCGGCGGGCCGGAAGCGCGTGGCTTGTGGTGTGCGACGCGGGGTGAGGGGCGGAATTGCCGCGATCGCGTTGAGGTCGCGAAAAGGAGCGCTTGACGTAGTAGTCGGTCTTATGCCGATCGTAGCGGCGTGGCTGCGATGTGTCGGTCTGACGTTGGCGTGTGCTCGTACTCACGCGGTCTGACTGCTGCACGGTACGGCTTTGCTGCCGCGAAGAAGCCCCGGGCTGCTCTTGGGGGCGCTGCAGGCTGTCGTTGTCGGAGGTGCTTCTGGGCGTTGGCGTGGTGCGGCCGGCAAGGCGCACGCTTTGTGGCCGTTGGTCGCCGTCATTGTATCCGTATGCCATTCGAATCACCTTGCCTCATGTGTAACTTGTCTATCCTACATAAAAAGATGCACGACACATGGGCGTGTGCGCCAAAAGCCCGACAAATGGTATGAACGTTGCCGCGCCGCGCGCCAAGCGCCACGGCAACAGGTATTCAAAAGCAGACAAGATGAAAGCGTCCAAGACGAATGACGTCTCCCGCCGTTCGTCCCAAAAACGGTGCCGCTCGTTTTGCAGTTCTGCCTTCGGTCGAGCTGCGAGCGGCGCTGCTGCGCCAAGGCCGTATCTTAAAGCCATGGAATAAAAGCGCGCGGCAAAACGGACCGCGCAAGGGGTGACGCCAAGGGCGTCAAACAGGAAAGGAGGGGAACAATGGCGGACAAGAACGCAGAGGTTGCAGTCGAGGATAACGGCGGCATGAAGAAAACGCTCTCGCTCTGGAACTTCTTTACCATCGGCTTCGGTGCCATCATCGGTACCGGTTGGGTTCTGCAGGTCGGCGACTGGATGGTCGTGGGCGGCGGTCCCGTTCCCGCTATGATCGCATTCCTCTTGGGTGCAATCTTCCTCGTGCCCGTCGGAGCTGTTTTCGGTGAGCTCACGGCTGCTATCCCCATCTCGGGCGGCATCGTCGAGTATGTCGATCGTAGCTTTGGCCGTACGCTGAGCTACATCACCGGTTGGCTTTTGGCCCTGGGCAACGGTATCCTGTGCCCGTGGGAGGCCATCGCCATTTCGACCCTCGTGTCCGAGATGTTCGGCAGCCTGCCCGGCCTTGAGTGGCTGCGCGCCGTCAAGCTCTACACCATACTGGGGGCCGACGTCTACCTGTTCCCGACGCTGATCGCGCTCGGCTTTGCAGTCTACGTCATCTTCCTCAACTTCCGCGGTGCCAGCTCGGCTGCCAAGCTCCAGGCCTTCCTGACCAAGGCCCTGCTCTGCGGCATGCTGCTCGCCATGGGCGTCTCGCTGTTCACCGGCTCGCCGGACAATGCCATGCCCGTGTTCTCCCAGGTCACCGGCGCTGGCGGCGGCAAGGCCGCTACCGAGAGCTCCAGCCTGTTTGCCGGCATCGTGTCGGTCCTGGTTCTGACCCCGTTCTTCTACGCTGGCTTCGACACCATTCCTCAGCAGGCCGAGGAAGCAGCCGAGGGCCTCAACTGGAACAAGTTCGGCAAGATCATCTCCCTGGCCCTGCTGGCCGCCGGCGGCTTCTACATGGTCTGCATCTACTCGTTCGGCACCATCCTCGACTGGCATGAGTTTGTTAAGAGCCCGGTTCCCGCGCTTGCCTGCCTCAAGGGCATCAATATGCTTCTGTACCTGGCTATGCTCGTCATCGCCACGCTTGGACCCATGGGCCCGATGAACTCCTTCTACGGCGCCACGAGCCGCATCATGCTCGCCATGGGCCGCAAGGGCCAGCTGCCCGAGCAGTTCGCCGAGGTCGACCCCAAGTCCGGCGCTCCCAAGCTCGCCTGCGTCGTTCTGGGCGTTATCACCGTCATCGGTCCGTTCCTGGGCAAGAACATGCTCATCCCTCTGACCAACGTGTCGGCTCTCGCCTTCATCTTCTCCTGCGGCATGGTCGCCCTCGCCTGCCTGCGCATGCGCTTCACCGAGCCCGACCTGCCTCGTCCCTACGAGGTGCCCGGCGGCAAGTTTGGCATCGGCCTCGCTATCGCTGCCTGCGCCATCATCATCGGCCTGCTCGTGATTCCGTTCTCTCCCGCCTCCCTCAACATGGTGGAGTGGAGCATCGTGATCGGCTGGTTGGCTATTGGCCTGGCCCTCATGGCTTTCACCAATTCCCGCAAAAAGTAACGCCGAGCCGGGGCGGATCGGGTGCGCGGGACCCTCTCTTCCGTGCACCGAACCCGGCGCCACTTGGGTAGCTTTGTGAGGCCTTAACCCAACACGGCCTCGCCCACTATATGGATCCATAAGGAGGAACCATGTCCACTAAGTATGCAATCGTTGGCGGTAAGCTCATCGACGGTACCGGTGCCGAGCCGGTCGAGAACTCCCTCGTTCTCGTCGACGACAACGGCAAGATCGAGTACGCCGGTGCTATGCAGGACCTTCCCGAGGGCGTTGAGGTTATCGACGCCGCCGGCAAGACCGTCCTTCCCGGCCTGATCGACACCCATCTGCACTTCTCGGGCAACCTGACCGACGATGACACCGATTGGGTCATGCAGCCGCTCCTCGAGAAGCAGGCCGTCGCCGTCAAGCAGGCCTACGACTGCCTCACCCACGGCCTCACCACCGTCTGCGAGATCGGCCGCTTTGGTATCCAGATCCGTGACTGCATCGACAAGGGCGTCTTTAAGGGCCCGCGCGTTCTGGCCACCGGTCTGGGCTTCTGCCGTGTTGCCGGTCACGGTGACTCCCACCACTGCACCCAGGAGCTCAACAAGGAATCCCACCCCTGGGGCGATCAGGTCGACGGTCCTTGGGAGCTGCGCAAGGCCGTCCGTCGTCGCCTGCGCGAGAACCCCGATGCCATCAAGATCTGGGCAACCGGTGGTGGCATCTGGCGCTGGGACTCCGGTCGCGACCAGCACTATTGCTCCGAGGAGATCCAGGCCGTGGTCGAAGAGGCAAAGATGGTCGGCATCCCCGTGTGGAGCCACTGCTACAACAACCACGCCGCTGCCTACGATTCCGTCCGCTTTGGCTGCGAGCAGCTGATTCACGGCTTCGATATCGATGAGCGCACCATGGACCTCATGGCCGAGCAGGGTACCTTCTTCACCCCGACGATCGCTTTCCTGCCCACCTGGTACGCCACCTATCCGCCCGTCTACGTCCCCGAGCTGCACGACAAGTACGAGGGCACCCTGGTCGAGAAGGAGCTGCAGCGCAACTACGACTGCCTGCGCGAGGCTAAGAAGCGCGGCGTCGTCATGACGATCGGCTCCGACTCCTTCTCCTTCGTCACCCCGTACGGCACCTGCTCCATTGAAGAGATGTACGAGTTCGTCGACAAGATCGGCTTCACCCCGGTCGAGACCATCACCTGTGCAACCCTCAACGGTGCCAAGATGTGCCACATCGAGGACGAGACCGGTTCCATCGAGGCCGGCAAGTGCGCCGACCTGCTGGTCGTCAACGGTGACGTCGCTGCCGACATCCACGTGCTCAACACTGACAACATGGACGTCATCATGAAGGACGGCTGGATTGTCGAGGCCGGCACCTTCGGCGAGGCAAACAAGTACAGCGCCTAAGCTACCGTTCATCGATGGCTTGATGTAAAACACAGTATTTGATTGCATAATGCAATGGAGAGGGTCGCTTGCGGCCCTCTTTATTGCTATGGGGTGCGTCAGTAAGAAGGAGATGACGGTGGATCTCAATAGGCTGATTCTAGGCAAGAGCTACAACTCTACCAAGGTCTTTCGTACCGCTCAGCATGTGGTTCAAGCCATCTTGCTCGGTATTGTCGTCCCGCTGCTTATCCTGCTGCTCATCTGGGATCTAACCGATAATCCCAATCCCGTTCCGGCCGTTGTCGTCATTGCCGGCTTGGTCATGCTGTGCTTCTTCTTCTCGTACGTCTTTGTCGTTCCCGACGACCTCACATCGAGCGCAACCGACCGCACGCTCGCCATCGCTTCAAAAATATTCGCCTATACGTCGCGCGGCCTTACGCCCGAAGCTGCCTTGGGCGCCTCTAAGATCATCCTGTCTGAAACTATCGCCTCTGCCATCTGCTTTACCGACGGCAAGCAGGTGTTGGCGAGCTGGGGCGAGGACTCGGCAAAATGCCCCGCGGGCACCCCGGTGGTACTGCGGACTACGCTCAACGTGATCAACAGCGGCGAGCAAAGCGTGTTCTCGCGCGATGCCTCGACCGAGACGGGTGGCTACTTTCCGCGCCTGCGCGCCGGTATTGTCGCACCGCTTACCGTGCGCGGGCATTGCGTGGGCACGCTCGAGCTGTATTATCCCCGTCTGAGCAGCATCGATATGCGCCAGACGGCGCTTGCCTCGGGCTTTGCCGACCTCATTTCCACGCAACTTGCGAGCTTTGAGCTCGAGCGCCAGGACGAGCTTACGGCCCGCGTGGAGCTGCGCGCCTTGCAATCGCAGGTCGATCCTCATTTTCTGTTTAACACCATCAGCACCATCGTGTCGCTCGTACGTACCGAGCCGGACAAGGCCAGGTCGCTGCTGATTGACTTTTCCAATTACTACCGTCAGACGCTTTCTGATTCCGATACCCTCACAACGCTCGAGCACGAGGTGGAACAGGGCACTCGCTATATCAATCTTATGCAGGCTCGTTATGGCGACGGTCGTCTGCGCGTCTCGGTCGATATCGACTTTGAGGTGCGCGATTGCATGGTACCGCCGTTTATCTTGCAGCCGTTGCTCGAAAACTGCATCAAGCACGCGCAGCGCGAGACCGAGCCGCTTTCTATTCATGTTAGGGCTTTCGAGACCGATGACGGTTTGGAGATCATCGTCGAGGACGATGGCATCGGTATGAGCGAAGAAGTCTGCGCGCATCTGTTTGAGCAGCATCGCCGAGAGGAGCCCGAGAGCATTACCGCCGACGGCTCCATCAAACGAGGCTGCGGCTTGGCGCTCTTCAACGTGCTTCAGCGCATCCATTTCTTTTACGGAGAAGATTCTGGCATGCGCGTGAAGTCCCAGGAGGGCGTTGGCACGCAGGTCATCGTCGAGCTGAACGGCGAGCCGCATGAGCCGGCGCCGTTGACGGCGTAGCACGCGGTTGGATTGAGAGAAAAAGAGGGGAAGCACATATGTCCGAAGGCTGGAACATCTTGGTGGTTGATGACGAGCCTCCCATTAGGGCTGAGCTACGCTATCTGTTGGAAAAGGATGCGCGTGTGGGTCAGATTGCCGAGGCGGGCAATGTCACCGAAGCCGTGGAGTCGATTCTGTCGAACAAGCCCGACGTGCTGTTTTTAGACATTACCATGCCCGGTCGCTCGGGAATTGAG
>CABUVB010000053.1 GCA_902494815.1 uncultured Collinsella sp.
GCCGGGCAGCGCGGCGTCGAGCTCCTCGCGGGCGTCCTCGAGCTCACCGTACTCCTCGACCAGGGGCATGAGCTCGTTCACCCGCTCGACGATGCGGCGCTGCTCGGCGAGAGGCGGAATCGGAAGAAATAGCTCTTTTAGCACTGCTGCTTTGATTCCTTTTGCGGTCGTCCCCGTGGCATGATCCTTAACTTGAATTTGGAACAGTGGAGATAGAATTATTTGGCAGAACAGGGCATTGTCTGGACCAACTGTGCCGTAATTCTGAAGGGTAATGACACGCTGTCCACAGCTGCAACGTTTCATTTCGCATATCGCGCAATACCCCATCGGGGCTTCGGTTGTAAACAGCAAATCGCCACGGTGGGTCTCTCCGCGAGACAAGCGTGTTGCATATTCGTCTTCTGAAATATACTCCTCGCGTGTGTAATCAATATAGCCTTGGCGAATGTTGCTCGCAGTCATTAGTCGAACACCTGAAGGTGATTTGTGAGGTGTTTTACCCCTGTAATCAATGAAGTTATATACGGTTTCCAGCCTTGCCCAAGCCCACCCCTCGGGCAGCTCCTCAAACGGCACTTCGTTCGCGATGCACTTATCGCTAGTCACGCGACCCTTGGCATCCACCTTCTTCTCATAGGGGGAGCCATCGGAACCGGATTGGCTTTCAACTGTATTCGCGACAAGCGTTGTAAAATCTAGTGAGACGAGCATCCCGGTTGCTCCAGCGCTTCGATGCTCTGGTCTTTAGCGTCTTTCGTTCAGTGGGGGACTGACCGCAAGCGGCGTAAACAAGAAAGGGGACAAGCGTAAATGAAAGCAACCGAGGCGAATCTGCTCGACCTTATGGGCGTGGCGAAGATGCAGTTTGTCATTCCCGTGTACCAGCGAGTTTACTCGTGGAGTGTAAAAGAGTGCGAGGTGCTTTGGGATGACGTCATGCGAGCGGGTCGTGATGGCGTATCGCACTTCGTGGGGTCAATGCTTTATATCCCCGAGTCCGAGAGCTCTGCCACGAGCATTTCGCGCGTGCTTCTGATTGACGGACAGCAGCGCATGACGACGTTTTCGTTGATGATTGCAGCTTTGGCTGACTATTTGGAGAGCAACCCCGACAAGGCTGGCTTCCTTGGCGACCTCAAAATCTCGGCGCTGAGGAAAAATTACCTCTTTAACGATGACGACTACAACGGTCTGGCACGCTACAAGCTGGTGCTCTCGCAGGACGATAAAGAGACGCTGTTCTCCATCGTGTCTGGGGCTCCCGTGCCAGATGAAAAATCGGATCGGATTGTCGAGAACCATGCGTTCTTCCGCGAGAAGATGCGTGGTAAATCATTTGACCCGGCAAGGCTTTGGGCGGGGCTAAACCGCGTGCAGGTCATCGACACTAAGCTCACCGCTGGCGTTGATAATGCCCAGCTCATATTTGAGTCCATGAACTCCAAGGGCAAGCCGCTCACGCCCATTGACCTCATCCGTAACTACGTTCTAATGTCGCTTCCCAACGACGAACAGACCAAGCTTTATGAGGGTTATTGGCATCCACTCGAGTGCTTGTTCGGAAAAGGCGGCGAGGACGAGTTCAATGCATTTATCTGGTACTGGCTGTGGCTTAAAGTTCCCAATAGGATGCCGAAGGAGAACGAGGCCTACTACGAGTTTAAGCGCTATTTCGCCGACGACTACGATGGTGACACCGAGGGCCTGCTTAAGGAGCTGCGCGGGTATGCACATAGATACGCCAGTCTGTTCCTTGGTAAGGAGAAGGACGACGGACTGCGCCGAGTGTTCGGCAGAATCGTAAGCCTCGACGTGAAGCAGATAAGGCCCCTCTTAATGTTGCTTTATTCGGTTTACGAGGGGAATGGACTAGACCGCAATGCGTTTTTACGTATCTGCGAGACTATCGAGTCGTTTCTGTTCAGGCGAGAGGTTTGCGGCAGACTTACCACGGGCCTAAATAATTTCTTTGCCGGCATGTATCGCAATCTCGAGCAGCAGGACGATATCGAGGAGTACGTTACGGCGATGCTCCTTATCCACAGCAGCGGTATGACCGCATACTTTCCGACAGACGAGCATTTTGTCGAGGAGTTTAAGGCGCGTGACTGCTACAACCGCTTCTCTAAAAAGCGCTATTACCTGGAACGCATGGAGAACTGGCACCACCCGAAGGAGTCCATCTCAGCCGACGATTACCAGATCGAGCACATCATGCCCCAGACGATTGATGATGAGCACGGCTGGAAGGAATCGCTTGGTGAGAACTGGGAAGACGTCCACGACAGGCTGTGCAACAACTTGGGAAATCTTACGCTGACGGGCTACAACCAGGAGTACTCAAACCGGTCGTTCTCGGACAAGCTCAATCTGCCTGACGTCGGATTTAAATGCAGCCCGCTCTACCTAAACAAATCGATTGTCTCGCATGAAAAATGGGGTGAGGAAGAGATTGGGCAGCGCGCGGACGAGCTGGCGAAAGAAGCGTGCGAGATATGGAAGTATCCCGACCTTCCGGCAGACGTCGTCGACAAGTACCGTCCTTCTCGTGGGGAGCCTGACGAGGCTCCTGTCTGGACTCTGCATGAGAACCACCCCACCTTTGCCGAAGGTGGGCTCAACCAGAAGCTTTTCGATGAGGTGCGCGAGTCCGTTCTGAGTGGTAACCCTTCGTGGGAGTCCTACATAGCCAAGTACTATGTAGGTTTCAGGTCGGGCAAGCGAAAACTGCATGCCGTGTTAGAAGGTAGGACCAGCAACGGTGGCTGGATTGCCGTCGGCCTGGCAAAGAGCGTGGATGACCTAATTGATCCAGAGGACATGTGCCAGGACAAACGTACGCAGGGTGGATTTGGCCCAGGCCTACCGACCTATGTTGCTCTTCGTAATGCCGATGACATTCCCGCGGTGCTCGATCTTATAAAGCAGTGCTAGGTTAAAGGCCGGGAATCTAATTCCCGGCCCTTGCCATCTCGGAATTGCCGATGGCTTATCTGCCCACCTACACCCCCGCAATCCCGCGCGCCGCGCTCAGCAGCTCGTACTCCCTCTGGCTCCACTGGTGCAGCTCGGCCGCGTGCACGGCGTCGCGACACAGGTCCAGGAACACCTCGGCGCCCTCGCAGAAGCACTCGCGGGCAAAGGCGCCGGATCCGTCCGCAACGCACCCACCGTCGGCAAAAAGCTTCCAGCTGGACGGCTCGCGCGAGCCGTCTCCGAGCAGCTTGATCTGCAGAACATGTGGGCCGCCAGCGGCACATGGCCCTTCTTCCAACGCCTGCACCGTAAAGCGCATCTGGAGGGACAGAGTATAAAATCCGGAAAAGTGTCGAAATAGGCACCTTAAAACTTCGGAAAAGTGTAGTTGGATGACAAAACAGCACTTAGAAGCCGATGCTGGATGCGGGATCCTGCGGCCGCCTTCAGCCCTCGCTACTCGTCGTCCTCGTCGTTGGGGTCGCCCTTGAGGGTGTTGATGTCCAGGTACTGGTTATCGTCCTCTTTTTGCTGGGTCTCCGACTCCGCTTGGGTGGGGCCGCGGAACAGCTGGAATCCCTCAAACGCAATGACACCGAGCAGGGCAATGATAATGGCGATAAAGGCAACCTTGACTGCCTGCGGAAATTCCGAGAAACGCAGCGCCTTTTCCTCGGCGTAATAATCGGCGAAGCGCTCTTCGCCCGTGCTTTTGGTATACGCCGGCGCGGACGCGGCCTCCGGGTCATATTCCGGTGCAGGCGTGGCAGCGTACGGATCGTTGAGATAATCGCTCGATGCGGTGCCATAATCCTCGGTCTCGATGCGACCGGTGCCAGCATAGCCATCGGAATAATCGGAATATGCCGCACCGCCCTCATAGTCCGCGGCGCTCGTGTTGGCGGCAAAAAGCGGGTTAACTGGAACGTCGAGCGCCGGCATGCCGGTAGAGGTCTCATCCAGATCGGCTGCAGCCCAGGAATCGTGGACAACCTGATGGGCAACGGGCTCATCGAGCCTTGCGACCGGAGGCTTGCGTGCCGCAGGAACAGGCAGCTGCTGGGCGCTGTACATAACGGTGCTGTCGGCCGATTTGCCCTGCGTCGCTGCAGCGAGAAATGCCGCCGTCTCGGACGGGTCGCTTGCGGGGCGGGGGGCGGGCGTGGGCGCCGAAGTGGGTGCGGGCGTAGGCGCGGGCGTCGAAACAGGCGGCTGCGCAGGAGTCGGCGTAGATACGGGCTTAGGCGCAAGTGCGGGATCGGGGCTTGACGGGCGAGCGCCGCCGCCCATGAGTTCGTCGGCGGTCCACGGGCGATCATCCATTACATCGTCAAGGCTCAGCGAAAACAGGTCGTCTTCACTCTCATCGAACATGCGGTGCACATGTCCACCAATTGCCGGAATCAATCCGCGACCGGTGCATGATGCCTTGCTCAACGCCATTCTGTTCCATCCTTTCGAAATACTAATGACATCGATTATATGGAACTTCCCAAGCTGCTCGGTCTTGGATTCGTGCTTTCCAGAACTCGCGCCCAAAAGGGGAGGGGCAATCCAGGCGAGTGCCTACTTGTCGCCGGCCGCCGCCTTGGCCTCATTGAGGTAGCTATAGAAGCTGTACTTTGAGATGCCAAAGAACTCGCAGGCGCGCTCGCTCGACTTGGAAATGAGGAAGGCACCGCGACGGTCGAGGTAGCCAATGGCACGAATGCGCTCGTCTTTGGTCATGAGTGCCGCGGGCTTGCCCACAAACTGCTCGCACTCGTGCAGCAGGTCCTCGAGCAGGTCGCCGATGTTCTTGGTAATGGGCTCGGGCTCGGTATAGCCCGTGCCGCCGGTGCCGGTGAAAGCGTCGAGCGAGCGCTCAAAAGCCTTCATAAGCGTAATGTCAAAGTTGATGCCCAAAATGCCGACGGGCTTGCCTTCGTCGTTGCGGATAAAGATGGTCGAGGACTTGAGCAGCTTGCCATCGGTGGTTTTAGTGAGGTACGGCTCGCGGTCGTGTACGTCGGTGCTGCCCTCGTGCATGGACTCAAACACAATATGGCTGGGGCCGTCACCCAGTTTGCGCCCGCTGACGTGACCGTTTTCGATCACTACGATGGAGTGGTCCACGTCCTCGGTCTCCAGATCGTGGACGACGACTTCGCAGTTGGGGCCAAATTGGAGCGCCAGGCCGTGTGCGAGGCGCTTGTAAAACTCAATCTGTGCGGGGGTCATGGGTGCCTTCCTAAAAATTAGTTTGGGCACACTTTGCCATAAACCACACTTGACCGCAAACAAATCCATCAACAAGGCAATTCATGACCGTTCGGCGGCGAAAAAGTACCGATTACGGCAACAAACAATTCGTTAGGTATGCCAATCAAAAAGTGTGATAGAACATTACTAACAAACTTTTTGTTTGGCATCCACATAAAAGTTCAGCCGTGTGAATGGGATCGGGCTGAAACGCGTATGCGGGGGCCGGCAAGAGAGGACTTAAGGAGTTCACCGTATGGTCGATAAGATCCAGTGGGCGGGCAACACGATGCCCAAGAGCGATGACAAGCACTTGGGAATCATGAGCCTCGACCACGTGAAGAAGGCCCGTGCCTTCCACCAGTCGTTCCCTCAATATACCGTCACTCCGCTTGCCCGTCTGGACGGTCAGGCTGCGCGCCTGGGCCTGTCCAACCTGTGCGTTAAGGACGAGAGCTATCGCTTTGGCCTCAACGCCTTTAAGGTTCTGGGCGGATCGTTTGCCATGGCCAACTACATTGCCGATGAGACCGGCAAGGACGTTGCCGACTGCACCTTCGATTACCTGACTTCCGATCAGCTTGCCAAGGACTTTGGCCAGGCCACCTTCTTTACCGCTACCGACGGCAATCATGGCCGCGGCGTGGCATGGGCTGCCAACAAGCTGGGCCAGAAGGCCGTCGTTCACATGCCCAAGGGTTCCACCAAGCCCCGCTTCGACAACATCGCCGCTGAGGGCGCCACGGTGACCATCGAAGAGGTCAACTACGACGAGTGCGTGCGCATGGCCGCCGCCGAGGCCGACGCCTGCGAGCGCGGCGTCATCGTTCAGGACACCGCCTGGGAGGGCTACGAGAAGATCCCGTCTTGGATTATGGAGGGCTACGGCACCATGGCTTCCGAGGCTGCCGAGCAGCTGCGCGAGATGGCCATCAACCGCCCGACGCACGTGTTTGTCCAGGCTGGCGTGGGTTCGCTCGCCGGCGCCGTGGTGGGCTACTTCACCAACCTGTATCCCGATAACCCGCCCACCTTCGTCGTGGTCGAGTGCGCTCCGGCCGCCTGCCTGTACAAGGGCGCTGCCGCCGGCGACGGCGATCCGCGTATCGTGGACGGTGACATGCCCTCCATCATGGCCGGTCTGTGCTGCGGCGAGCCCAACATCCTGGGCTGGGATATCCTGCGCAACCATGCCACCGCCTTCGTGTCCTGCCCCGACTGGGTCACCGCTCGCGGCATGCGCACCCTGGGCGCTCCCGAGAAGGGCGACCCGCGCGTCATCTCCGGCGAGTCCGGCGCTGTGACCACCGGCCTGGTCGAGACCCTCATGCTCGATCCCGAGTACGCCGAGCTCAAGGAACTCATCGGCCTGGACAAGACGAGCTCCGTGCTCTGCTTCTCCACGGAAGGTGACACGGACCCCGACCAGTATCGTCGAATTGTTTGGGAAGGCGAATATCCCACTTGCTAATCGTTAGGGCGGAGTAAATAGGTATCGCTCCGCCACCTCACAGGTAGATTCCTTCGTTTGAAAGGTTATGAACAATGGCTAAAGAACTCGATTTCGACGCTATTAAGGCTGCTGCGGAGTCTCATCGTGCTGATATGACGCGTTTTCTTCGCGCAATGATTAGCCACCCCTCTGAGTCCTGCGAGGAGGGTGAGGTTGTTGCCTGCATCAAGGCCGAGATGGAGAGCCTTGGTTATGACGAGGTCAAGGTCGACGGCCTGGGCAATGTCATGGGCTTTATGGGCGAGGGCGACAAGATCATCGCCATCGACTCTCATATCGACACCGTCGGCATCGGCAACATCGAGAACTGGGATGCCGATCCCTACGAGGGCTACGAGACCGACGAGATCATCTACGGCCGCGGCGGCTCCGACCAGGAGGGCGGCATGGCTTCTGCTACCTACGCTGCCAAGATGATGAAGGACATGGGCCTCATCCCCGAGGGCTACAAGATCATGGTCGTCGGCACCGTCCAGGAAGAGGACTGCGACGGCATGTGCTGGCAGTACATCTACAACAAGGACGGCATTAAGCCCGAGTTCGTCATTTCCACCGAGCCCACCGACGGCGGCATCTATCGCGGTCACCGCGGCCGTATGGAGATCCGCGTCGACGTTCACGGTACCTCCTGCCACGGCTCCGCTCCCGACCGCGGCGACAACGCCATCTACAAGATGGCCGACATCATCGCCGACGTCCGCGCCCTCAACAACAACGGCTGCGACGAGTCGACCGACATCAAGGGTCTCGTCAAGATGCTCGACCCCAAGTACAATCCCGAGCACTTCGAGGATGCCCGCTTCCTGGGCCGCGGCACCTGCACCGTCAGCCAGATCTTCTACACCAGCCCCAGCCGCTGCGCTGTCGCTGACTCCTGCGCCATCTCCATCGACCGTCGCATGACCGCCGGCGAGACCTGGGAGTCCTGCCTGGACGAGATCCGCAACCTGCCGGCCGCCAAGAAGTACGGCGACGACGTGAAGGTCTCCATGTACATGTACGACCGTCCGTCCTGGACCGGCGAGGTCTACGAGACCGAGGCTTACTTCCCCACGTGGATCAACAAGGAGGCCGCTCCGCACGTCAAGGCCCTCGTCGACGCCCACAAGGCCATGTTTGGTGACGAGCGCATCGGCTGCGAGCCCAGCATGGACAAGCGCACCGGTCGCCCGCTGTGCGACAAGTGGACCTTCTCCACGAACTGCGTTTCCATCCAGGGCCGCTACGGCATCCCCTGCGTGGGCTTTGGCCCGGGTGCCGAGTCTCAGGCTCACGCTCCCAACGAGGTCACCTACAAGGATGACCTGGTCACCGCTGCCGCAATGTATGTGGCTGCCCTGAACCTCTACGATCCGAGCCAGGCCGATGGCGATGCCACCGTGTTCCGCGCCGGTCTGACCAACAACAAGATCGACTAGTCCCATTCCTCGATCTTGTTGAGCCGGGGGCAGTTTATGCCCCCGGCGCCTCCTGTTGACTTGGGGCCCGCGGTCGTTATCTCCCATGCTTCCTCAACGGTGGCGGGTCCTCGTCATGGTGCTCTGCATGTTCTAGCCACACGCGCATGCCGGAGCACATCTACTCATTGCGATCGTTTCATCTTTAGAAAGGACATTTCCATGGACGCTAAGTTTACCGAGCTCGTCGAGCAGCTGAACGGCCTCGATTTTAAGGGTATGTACGGCAGCGACTTCCTGCACACCTGGGACAAGACCACCGATGAGCTCAAGGCTCTCTACATCGTTGCCGACGCACTGCGCGAGCTGCGTGAGAACAACGTTTCGTCCAAGATCTTCGACTCGGGCCTGGCCGTCTCCCTGTTCCGTGACAACTCCACCCGTACGCGCTTCTCCTTCTCTAAGGCCGCCAACCTGCTCGGCCTTGAGCTGCAGGACCTGGACGAGAAGAAGTCCCAGATCGCTCACGGCGAGACCGTCCGCGAGACCGCTACCATGATCTCCTTCATGGCCGACGTCATCGGCATCCGCGACGACATGTACATCGGCAAGGGCGACGCCTACATGGCCGAGGTCTCCGAGTCCGTTCAGCAGGCCTACGAGGACGGCGTTCTGGATCACCGTCCCACGCTCATCTCCCTGCAGTCCGACTCCGACCACCCCACGCAGTCCTCTGCCGACATGCTCTACCTCATCAACGAGTTTGGCGGTCTTGAGAACCTCAAGGGCAAGAAGGTTGCCGTCACCTGGGCCTATTCGCCCTCTTACGGCAAGCCGCTGTCCTGCCCGCAGTCGCTGATCAGCCTGCTGCCCCGCTTTGGCATGGACGTCACCCTTGCTCACCCCGAGGGCTACGACCTCATGCCCGAGGTCGTCGAGCGCGCCAAGGGCTATGCCGCCGAGTCCGGTACCACCTTTAAGCAGGTCAACACCATGGCCGAGGCCTTCGAGGGTGCCGACATCGTGATCCCCAAGAGCTGGGCTCCGTTTGCCGCCATGGAGAAGCGCACCAACCTGTACGCCGAGGGCGACGACGCCGGCATCGCTGCGCTCGAGAAGGAGCTGCTCGCTCAGAACGCCACCCATCAGGACTGGTGCTCCACGACCGAGCTCATGGAGAAGACTGCCAACGGCCAGGACACCATCTTTATGCACCCGCTGCCCGCCGACATCTCCGGTGTCTCCTGCGAGCACGGCGAGGTCAACGCCGACGTCTTCGACATGCACCGCGTGGGCATGTACAAGGAGGCCAGCTACAAGCCGTACGCCATCGCAGCCATGATGTTCCTGCAGAAGGTTGCCGATCCCGCCGCTACCCTCAAGGCCCTCGACGAGCGCAACACCGCCCGTTGGCTCCAGGCCTAAAGCCGGGCTGAGAAATGGCTAAGCGTATCGTTGTCGCCCTGGGCGGAAACGCCCTCGGCGCCAACCTTCCCGAGCAGATGGAGGCCGTCAAGACGACTTCCAAGGCTATCGTCGACCTGATCGAGGAGGGCAACGAGGTCGTCGTCGTGCATGGCAACGGTCCCCAGGTGGGCATGATCGCCAACGCGATGGCTGAGCTCACGCGCTCTAATCCTCAGAAGTACGTTCCCTGCCCCTTGTCCGTTTGCGGCGCCATGAGCCAGGGCTACATTGGCTATGACCTGCAAAATGCGCTGCGCGAGGAAATGCTCGACCGCAATATCGACAAGGGTGTCGCCACCGTGCTCACCCAGGTCGAGGTTGCGGCAGACGACCCGGCCTTTGCCGACCCGGTCAAGCCGATTGGTCCGTGGATGAGCGAGGCCGAGGCCAAGGAGCTGGAGGCCGACCGCGGCTACCAGTTCATCCACGACGAGAAGCAGGGCTTCCGTCGCGTGGTTGCCTCGCCCAAGCCCGTGAACATCGTCGAGCTCGACACCATCAAGTCGCTCGTCGAGTCCAACCACGTGGTGATCTCCTGCGGCGGTGGCGGTATTCCCGTCACCAAGGCCCAGGGCAACCACCTTAAGGGCGCTGCCGCCGTCATCGATAAGGACTTTGCGGCCGAGAAGCTCGCCGAGCAGCTCGACGCCGATGCCCTGATTATCCTGACGGCCGTGGAGAAGGTTGCCATTGGCTTTGGCACCGACCACGAGCAGTGGCTCGACACGCTGACCGCGGCTGACGTAAAGCGTCTGTCCGAGGCCAACGAGTTCGGTCGTGGCTCCATGCTGCCCAAGGTTCAGGCCGCCTCGACGTTTGCCGAGAGC
>CABUVB010000054.1 GCA_902494815.1 uncultured Collinsella sp.
TAGGTGTTGTCCATCGCAACGAAGGACACGATGCCCATGGCGATCGCGCAGACCACCGGAAGGGTGATGACCAGCTTAAGGTGCTTTTTGAGCAGCTGGAACAGTTCGAGAAGGGTCATGCAGCTTGCCTTTCATTTCCCCAGTTCGGATTGACAAAACTGTCCGTATGTTATCGCATCTTTTTACCGAGACCAAACTCTATACATAAGAAACAGGCTCTCCTGTAAAAATGTCGGAAGCAATCGTAAAATTGCACAACAACGCCGCACCCGAAAGTCAAATGCGGCGTCTACATCAATATCTATGTTGTATCGCTATGCGAATGGCTCGTCCTGCTGTATGGGAAACGTCACCGTAATGGTGGTTCCCACGCCCAACTCGCTCGACAGATCGAGCGTGGCGTGATGATACAGGGCCGCATGCTTGACAATGGCAAGCCCCAGACCGGTTCCGCCGCGTGCCTTGGACCTACTCTTGTCCACGCGATAGAACCGCTCAAATACCTTGCCCTGTTCTTCAGGCGCGATACCGATTCCCGTGTCGGCGACCGCGAGGAACGGATGGCCTTCGTCGTTGGTGCCGCACTGCAGCGTAACCGTACCGCCGGGTCGATTGTAGCGGATGGCGTTGCTTGCCAGATTATAGATGAGCTCGTCGATCAAGCGCGACACGCCTTCGATGACCACAGGCTTGACCTCATGACTGATCGTCACATTCGCCTGACGGGCGACCTGTTCAAGACGCTGCTCAACCGCATAGACGGCACGCGAGAGCTCAATAGGCTCCGTGGACCCAATGGGCACCGCCTCGCCCTCAGTTGCACGCTCGGCCTCGTCCAAGTTAGACAGCGTAAGGATGTCGTTGACGAGCGCTGCCAAGCGGCCCGCCTCACGATAGATGCGACCGCCAAAGTTGCGCAGGTCGCCCTCGCCCTCGACCATGCCGTTTGCGATGAGCTCGGCATAGCCCGAAATCGCCGTAAGCGGCGTCTTGAGCTCATGAGTGATATTCGCCGTGAACTCGCGGCGCATACGGTCGTTGTCCGCCAGCACCGCCATTTGGCGCTTGAGCTCCTGGCGCTGCGACTCGATACGCTCAAGCATGGGGACCATCTCGGCATAGGCGTGCTCATAGCTACGGCGTGGGTGGTCCAAATCCACCTCTTGCAACGGCGCGATGATGGCACGGGACTCGCGGCGCGCCATAAAAAACGAGAGTACCGCACCCGCTGCTGCGATAAGCAGCATCGGCGCCACCATCGACAGCAAAATCGCCGCAACGCCAGGCTGGGCCTGCGCCAAGCGGACAACCTGGCCGTTATCAAGGGCGACGGCGCGATACAGCATAATCTCGTCGAGCGTAGAGCTTGCGCGCTCCGCGGAACCCGAACCACTCTCAAAGGCCTCGATGACCTCGGGGCGATCGCCGTGGTTGGGCAGTGTGGAAGGCGACGCCTCGTTGTCGTAGGCAACCGATCCATCCTTGTTAATCAGCGTGATGCGCAAGTCCTCGCGATCGAGGCTACGCAAGAACGGGATGGGCTCCTGCTGCTCGTCGAGGGCGGCAGCAATGAGCTCGGTTTCCTGCGCCAGATTGGCACTCGTGGCATCCGCCAAGGTGTTTTGCACAAAGAACGCACCCAGCACCGTAAACGCCACGATAACCGCCATGGCGCAGACAAAGATCGTCACAAAAACGCGGTGCGACAGCGTATGTTTTCCCTGGGGGGCGAAGACCACGGGTTACTCCTCCGATGCGGTGGCCGCGGTGTCGTCACCTTCGGCACCATCACCGGCAGAAGGCTCGGCCAAGCGGTAGCCCACGCCGCGCACGGTCTCGATGGCGCTGGCATGCTCGCCCAGTTTTTGGCGAAGCGTCTGCACGTGCACGTCAACGGTGCGCGAACCGCCGTCGAAGTCCCAGCCCCACACGCTCTGCAGCAACGACTCGCGGGTAAAGACCACGCCGGGCTTGCGCATGAGGTACTCGAGCAGGTCGAACTCGCGCAGGGTGAGCTTAAGCGGCTCGCCGGCAACGGTCACCTCGCGATGACTGGGCGAGAGCACAATGTCGCCCACGCTGAGCACATCGCTTGCCTGTTTGACCATGCCGCCGCGACGCAGCAGTGCGCGGCAGCGGCTGGCGAGCTCCATGAGCGAGAAGGGTTTAGTCAGGTAATCGTCGGCACCGCCATCGAGCGCCATCACCTTGTCGAGCTCGGTGTCCTTGGCGGTAAGCATCATGATGGGCACCGTCGCCGTCAGGCGGTCGGCGCGCAGGCGGCGCATAATCGCCAAACCATCGGTATCGGGCAGCATGATGTCGAGCAGGACAGCATCGGGTACCCGTCGCGCCACGGCGGCCTTAAACTCGCCGTCGCACGAAAAGCCCTCGGCCTCGATTCCCTGCTTGCGCAGCGCATAGACCGTCAAATCCCTGATGTTGTCATCGTCCTCGACGTAATAGATCATGTTGAACCCCTTTGCGGCCGACATGACCGCATCTTAACCCTAAAGGTGCCTGTACTAGATGGTATCAGCCAAAACGGCCCGTCAAATAATCCGCCGTGCGCGGATCGATCGGGTTTTTGAAGAGCTGGGCAGTGGGCGCATGCTCCACCAGCTCGCCCAGCAAAAAGAACGCGACCGAATCGGAAATACGCGCGGCCTGCTGCATGTTGTGCGTCACGACCACGAGCGTGCAGGTCTCCTTGAGCTCGCAGGCCAGCTGCTCCACCACCAGCGTCGATACGGGGTCGAGCGCCGAGGTCGGTTCGTCCATCAGCAGAATGTCGGGCTGCACGGCCAGCGCACGGGCGATGCACAGACGCTGCTGCTGGCCGCCCGAAAGACCCAGACCCGATTCTTTGAGCTTGTCCTTGACCTCGTCCCACAGGGCGGCGCGTCGCAGGGAGTCTTCGACCAGCTCGTCGAGCACGACGCGGTCGCGCACTCCCATGCCGCGAGGACCGTAGGCGACGTTGTCGTAGATGCTCATGGGAAACGGGTTGGGGCGCTGAAACACCATGCCCACGCGTTGGCGCAAACGGCAGATGTCGTAATCGCCCAGGATATCTTGACCATCGAGCGCAATCTTGCCCTCGATGCGGCAATCCTTGATGCCGTCGTTCATGCGGTTAAAGCAGCGCAGCAACGTGGACTTTCCGCAGCCCGAAGGCCCGATAAACGAGGTGATCTGCTTGTCGCGGATCTTGATATTCACGTCCTTGAGCGCATGATGGTCGCCATAGAACAGGTCGAGGCCCTCGACGTCGATGCGCGTCGGCGAGGCGGCAAGATCCTCTGCCGTGGGGCGAGTCGCATCCCCAACCTCGCGCTCGTGCGCGGCCTCGGCCTGCGCTTTCATGAGTTCTTCAAGCTCCGTGGGCTCCACAGCCGCAGCAGCCGTCATACCGCATACCTCCACATCGATATCAATTCAGCAGTATCGATAGTAGAAATCGCGGCTCATATGCACGTGAGCGCATTGTCAAGTGTTTGTAAGGGCACGCTGGCTATGCGGCGGGCAGCTCGATGGTGAATATCGTGTGTTCGGGCGTCGATTCACATGCAACGGTACCGCCGTGTGCCGCGATGATCTCCTTGGCGATGGCAAGCCCCAGTCCAGCGCCGCCGCGATTGGTCGCACGCGCCGCATCCAGGCGATAGAACTTCTCAAAGATCACCTTGAGCTTTGCCTCAGGGATGGGATCGCCCTGATTGATAAAGCGCACGCGCACGCCGTCATCGTCTTGGCGTCTGGCCTCGATCGTGATGGTCGAGCCCTCATAGCTATAGGCAATAGCGTTTTTCATGATGTTGTTGAACACGCGAGCCATTTTGTCGCCATCCACGAGCACCGTCAGGTCCTCGCGAATATCAACTTGAGCTTCCTTATGCTGCTCGTTGAGGATGGGATAGAACTCGTCAGCCACCTGAGCCAGCAGCAACCCCAGATCAACATAGCCGCGCGTGAGCACGATATCGTGGAAGTCAAAGCGTGTGATATCGAAGAACTCTTCGATGAGTGCATCGAGCCGGTGCGCCTTGTCGAGAGCCACGCCCGCAAAGTGCGCACGTTGCTCAACCGGCAGCTCAGGAGCCTCTTGCAGCAGCGAAAGATAGCCCACCACACTGGCAAGCGGGGTGCGTAGGTCATGTGCCAAGTACGTGACCAGATCGTCCTTGCGATGCGACTCGTCACGCAAGGCCTGTTGCACCTTGCGCTCACGGTCACGCACGCGGTTAAGGGCGCCCTCGACCTCCAAGAAGTCGCCGTCGATGTTGTCCCAGGTGTCGGGGTGATCGATCAGGCGATCTTGAATACGAGCGGCCAGCACACAATCGGCATGCTGCTCGCCCTGTTCGTAGCCCCGGTAGTACAGGGCGCGGCCACACATGAACAGCACGCACGCGGCAAGCGCCAGCACAAAGCCAAGCATGTTGAATACAAAGCCGGCATCGAACAGCACCGGCCCTTCAATGCCGCCGAGCGCCATGGCGCCAATCGCCAACGTCATGGCCCACGCGGCGCCGCCAATCACCACGCAGCGGCGCACGATCTCAAATCGATCGATCAGCAAAAAGCCAGCAAGCAGCACCGTCAAGATTCCGGCGATGTTGTCGATGCCAATCAGCAGCAGGCTCAGCAAAAAGAGCAGCACCGTTGCAAGCGCGCGGTTGTCGACGACCGACCTCACGTATTCAAAGAGCCGATCGGGCACCTCGAACGCTTGCCTATCGTCTTTTGTCATATCAAGATCCTCACAAGCGAAAAGCGTTATTCGATGATGTAGCCGACGCCCCAGACGTTTTTGATAAAGCGTGGCTTTTGTGCGTCGTCGCCGATTTTTTCGCGCAAGTGGCGAATGTGCACCATCACCGTATTGTTGGAGCCGGGCATAAAATCCTCGTTCCACACCGCACGGAACAGGTCCTCCACGGCCACCACGCTGCCGCGATGCTCGACCAGATACAGCAAGATTGAATACTCGGTGGGTGTGAGGCGTACCGGTGCACCGTCCACCGTCACGGAACGAGCGTCGCGGTTGATCTCCAAGCCGTCGAGCTGAATGGTCGGCGACTCGGCCGCCTGTGCACGGCTACCGTAGCTGGTGTAGCGGCGAAGCTGAGCGTGCACGCGCGCGATGAGCTCCAGCGGACGGAACGGCTTAACCACGTAATCGTCCGCACCAAGCGAAAGGCCCTCGATCTTGTCTTGCTGGGCATCGCGCGCCGTCAGCATGATCACGGGATAGGTATGGCTGGAACGGATCGTACGCAGCAGCTCAAACCCATCGATATCGGGCAGCATGACATCTAGCAGCGCCAAATCGAACTCCTGCTCCAAAATCGCCTTGGCAGCATCGGCCCCGCTATAGGCAATCTGGACATCAAAGCCCTCTTTTGTAAGGTAGATACCAACCAAGTCGGCGATGGCCTTCTCGTCATCAACTACCAAAATGCGCTCGTTCATGCGTGCTCCTCTCGCGCTCCATTATGCCCGAGGCGACGCACGCCACACACAACAAGCGTGGGTGATTAAGTCGGCCTTAAGCACCCTTGTGCCCGTTCGGGTGCGGATGTGGGCCACGCACGCACGCGATGATCGCCGACGCCGGCAAACGATATACTCTAGTTCCAGAAGAGACCATCCCGTCGAAAGCGAAATCCGTGAAGTCCCTCACCTCTTTTGCAAAGCGCTCAGCCCAGCTTGCCGCCGGCTTTGTCTGCGCTATCGCCCTTGCCGCTGGCGCGCCCACCGTCGCCGTCGCCCAAGTGCTCACGACCGACAATGTTTGCGGCAAAACCGCCGATGCGCGCGGCATCACGGCCGAAAACCTGCCCGATATCGATGCGACCAATGCCCTCGTCATGGGCAAAGACGGCACCGTCTACTATGCCCGCGACGCCGATGAGCAGGTCAAGATTGCCTCGATCACCAAGGTCATGACCGCAATCCTAACCGTCGAGAATTGCAAGATGGACGAGAAGGTCACGGTAAGCAACGCCGCAGCCACCGTGGGTAATTCGACCGCCGGCTTGCTCGAAGGCGACGAGCTTACCGTTGAGCAGGCACTGCGCGGCCTGATGATTCCCTCGGGCAACGACGCCGCCATCGTGCTCGCCGAATATGTGGGCAAGAAGATCGACCCTAAGACCAAAGACGCCGAGGCCACATTTGTGAAGGCCATGAACGAGCGCGCTAAGAAGCTCGGCTGCACCGGCACGGTCTTTGAGAACCCACACGGTCTGGACTTTGATGAGTGGGCTGGCGATATGCACTCAACCGCACACGACGTAGCGCTGATGATGCAGGAGGCCATGAAAAACGACACGATCCGCGAGGTCGTAGCGAGCGAGGATTCCTGGATCGAGGTCACGGGCGCCGACGGCGCCGACCATTCGCATTCCATGGACACGCATAACTATTTGCTGGGCCAAGATGGCAACATCGGCGGCAAGACCGGCACCACCGACGACGCGGGCTATTGCTTTACGAGCGCCTACAACCGCGACGGCGACGAGATCTACACCGTCGTTTTGAACTCCACCACCACCGACCAGCGCTTTACCGATACCGCAACCCTTGCCAATTGGTACTACGGCCACAAGGTCACGGTCGCGATCGCCAACACGCAGGAAAAGACCGCCAACGGCAACCCGCTTATGGCGCGCGTTGGCCAAACCGACTGGACGGATAAGACAATCGACGCCACACTCGCCGATCCTACGGCGCAAGCGACCGTGTTTTCCCTTGCCGGCGAGGTGACCGAAAAGGTTAGCTACGACGATCTTTCGGGCACGGTGCATGTGGGCGACAAGGTGGGCAGCGTTACGCTCAAGCAGGACGGCACCAAGATCGCCGTCATGGACCTGGTTGCCGACGAGGAAGGGGCAGGGCCGAATCCCATTGAGTGGCTCCTTGTGAAGCTCGACCGCCTGGGCCGCCGCATCGACAACCGCCCACTCACGGCAGAAAGCGAGACCGTCGCCAAGGCGCCCGAGATGTAAGATCGAAGAACAATACACTCGCTGAAAGGAGGCGTCCAACGGGGCGCCTCATTTTTTGAGGGTTCGAATCCCCAGCGCCCTTTCTCGATAATAAAAAAGGGCCCCCGATGGGACCCTTCTTTAAAGTTAAACTGGCGGAGAGCTGGGGATGTCCGGACATGCTACGCATGCCCTCCGGCTTCAAAGCCTGACGGCTTTTCGCCCACGGGCTACAAACGCTTTCGCGTTTGCTTAACGCCCGTGCCCTCTCGGGTTCGAATCCCCAGCCTCCTTTCTCCGCACAAAAAAGGGCCCCAAATGGGACCCTTCTTCAAATTCGTACTGGCGGAGAGCTGGGGATTCGAACCCCAGATGCCCTTTTGGGGCATACTCGCTTAGCAGGCGAGCACCTTCGGCCTCTCGGTCAGCTCTCCGTAACAGCCGTTCTATAGTAACCAAACAGCCAAGGATGGGCAAGAGGAAATTTTCTAATTGCCTAGCATCCTTTCCTCCTTGGAGGCTTCGCCTACCCCAGCGAGCGGTTGAGGGAGCCGAGCTCGTCGTTGCCCATGGTGCGCCACATTTGGAAGATGCAACCGCGTGCCAGGAAAAAGAAGCCGTTGTCGACCAGTTGAACAGCGGCATCTGCCAGCTGATTCGTCACGGCGGACACTGGCGGCAGCTCAAGTCCAGCCTTGCGGATAGTCTCGACCGCTTCCTCGAACGTCGGAGGCTCGCTGACGCCCATCTCGTTCATAAGGCCCTGCATTTCTTCCAGCGCGCTGCTGCCCGACTCCTCGCCGCGCGGCACCAGACGGTAACAAGCCAGCGCAAGGTCGAGCTGATCGCAATTCCAATAGGCAAACGCCAGGCGATAGAACAGGTAGCCGATTGCAGAGCGATCGCTGGCAATACGTAGGCCGTGGCGCGCCACCTCGATAATCTCGTCAAAGCGCTCCAGACGCGCAAGAACGTTGATGAGCGCAAAGTGCGATTGCATGGACGAGCGCGCCAGATCGTAAAGATGGCGCACCTCGGGCAGCGCTCGTTCAAAGTCCTCTTGATCGACGTAAAAGCTGCAGATCTCGTGCTGGGCAAAGTACAGCGCATCGGGCGCACGAAGGATTCGCACAGAGCGGTCTTCTTCCAACACCGGTAGCACCATGCGCACCAGCTGGTTATCGCAAAACTGCGTTTGAACCGGACCTGTCGCCAAAAGCTCGGCAACGGCGCACTTAGCCTCCAACTCCTCAACAAGACGGGAAAAGCCTTCAAAAGCACCTGTACGGTCGACTTTTGCCTGCTCGCGCAATTCAACAACACGGGCCACGTATGGGTCGTCGTCCTCTTCCATGACCTCCAACTCGTCAGCCGTATCGGCAAGCAGCAAATCGCGCAGCGCCGGCGGAAGCGTGCGATGGTCATCACGCGGACGAGCATGAACCTCCGCAGGCTCAATCGTCTCCGGAGCGGTTGACTCATACGCCTCAAGCACACGCTTGCACGGCATATCGTCCATGTCCATGCTCTCAAGATCCTTGGCAACAGGCACGCAATCGGCCAGATAGGCCGCGCGCCCAAAGAAATACGTTGCGACAACGCGCTCGCCCTGCTCACTGTCGGGAGCAGCAATCTGCACATAGCAGCGCGTGATGCAGGTGCCCGCGGCAAAACACGCTGCCGCAAGCGTGAGTGCCACGCGCGCATCGTGCTCCGCGGCCCAGATCGCGCGTGTGTCCTCGTCCAGCTCGCGCCAGGCGTCATCTTGAGCGTCGTATTCACGTTGCGGCATGGCATCAACGACAGACTGCCCAAACCGAACGAGCATAATCCCCTCGGCAACGTTTACTCGATAGGTATAGTCGAGCCGTGTGACCACGTTAAGTGCCTCGACAATACGCGCGAAGCGGGTACGCACATCCCACTCACCGCCCGGCTGGCAAGCCACCGTACCCGGTTTGCCCCATGGGTTATCGCTCGAGGCCGTATCGAGCAGTCGGGGAACATCGTTGGTCGTCTTGGCGATATGCCACGCATCAAAGAGCGCGCAGCCCTCAAGGCTCGGCGAGGATGCCGCAGGAACCAATCCGGCCCCGATGCGCTCAAGGATGCCGGAGAGGCGGTTGAGACGACACTCGATGGCAAGCAGCATGTCAATCTCGTCCTGGTCCAGCAGGCTACGATCAAAATTGAGATAGAAAAGCTTTGACCGGTCGATGCGCGCTAGGCTCATTTCGGACTTGGCGGCAATGGTGCGCAGACGGGGCAAGTCGACCTCGCTCATAAGGGCGGCGGCATAACGCTCGATGCCGCTCGGATTCTCGGCATGGTCAACGCGGTAAAGCAGCGTCTCGATAGCATCGGGGAGCGGTGCCGTGTTAAAGCCCAAAAACACCTCGACCGGCTCGGGCAACTTTACGAGCTTGATCTTGTCGACAACATTTTGCATGTCCGCATCGAGACCGTCGACGCCCGCCGTGTTCGCAATAGCGCTTTCGGAGTTGGCAAATATCACGTAGCGCAGGAACATCGACGCCATGAACTCGCCGTAAGGAAGGGAGCGGGCCGAATTCCATGTCTCGTGATCGGACTGCTCGCGCATGGGGCCTTCGGGAGAGCCGGCAGTTTGCGCACACGCGCGCATTGCACCGTTGGCTTTCCTTACCATAATCTCACCAATACTGGAATCCGACTCGTCAAGGACCAGTTCCATGTCGGGATCGTTGGGCAGCGGAGCCTCGCTGACGGGGCGGTCCACCTTGTACACCTCACCCGAAACGCTTACGTAGCCCAAAAGCGACACATGACTTTTGCCAACGAACTCGACGACATAACAAGATTCATGCTGATCCTCGCCAAAGAGTTTCCAGACCACGCCATATGAGCGTCCCGCAGGCTGCTCGGGCATCGCCGGAAAGCGCTTCTTGGGATCGAGAAACCTGAGCTTGTATGTCGGACGCTCTGCCACGAAGTATCACCCTGATCGGTCGCTTGAAGAAGGAGTGGTCGCGAATAAGTCGCGACATCTACTCGGAATCTTACACGAGTCGACAGGAAATAGTCCGCTTCACGCTCGCGCCTCGACCGAGGTTCGGATCCATGCAGTGCTTACGTAAAAGAAAAGCCCCCGTTGCCGGGAGCTTTAATCTCAAATGGTGCGGCGTATAGGATTCCGCGCATCCGCTGCGCGGATCCGCACCGGCTTCGCCCGCCTGCCGGCGGACTCGCCCGCGGGCTAAAAACGCTCCGCGTTTTCTTTACGCCCGCGCCTCGACCGAGGTTCGAATCCATGCAGTGCTTACGTAAAAGAAAAGCCCCCGTTGCCGGGAGCTTTAATCTCAAATGGTGCGGCGTATAGGATTCGAACCTATGACGTTCTGATTCGTAGTCAGACCCTCTATCCAGCTGAGGTAACGCCGCAA
>CABUVB010000055.1 GCA_902494815.1 uncultured Collinsella sp.
AGCACGGCGCCGTAGCCGCCGCGTCCCGGATTTGATCGGGCCGAGCCGTCGGTATAGATGATGACCTTCACATGGTTCCTTTCGTTGGGTACGTTTCGTGTGAGTGACCATTGTAGCGCCATGCCCGCCGGGGGCTAGCAATCTACGATTTCTACCCCGTCTTCTGACAGTTGGTCGGCATGGATGATGCGGTTGAGCTCGTCGAGGTATTGCTGCAAGAGGGGAGAGGGCTTGCGCTCGTTGTGCATGATATAGCCTACGTGCATCGTTGGGGCGTCTGCTAACGGGATCGATGCCATACCCCATTGCATTTCATTGGAGAGGACACCGGTCGACAGGGTGTAACCGTTCGACGTGATAAGCAAGTTAGTGAGTGTTCCGCGGTCCGAGATTCGTATGTTGCGGTCGCAAGGGATATAGCTAAAAGGTTCCTCGGCGTAATAGAAGGAGTTTGAGGTTCCCTGCTCAAAGCTGTAGCGCGTATAGGGCGTGAGGTCGGCAAGGGACAGCTTAGGGCGGCGTGCGAGCGGGTGGCGTTCGCTGACGAATACGTGGACTTTCGCATCAAAGAGGGGGTGAAAGCCCGCTCGGGCGTTAGCGAAGGCCTTCTGCAGGACGCGGGCGTTAAAGTCATCCAGGTACAGAATGCCGATATCGCTGCGAAATGCGCGGACGTCGTCGATGATTTGCGAGGTGGTGGTCTCGCGCATGATGAACTCGAACTTGCTGTCGCGGCAGCGCTCGACGACGTTGACAAAGGCCTCGACCGAAAACGCGTAGTGTTGGGCCGAGATGGCAAGGCGCGCCTGGGGTGTACCGCCGTCCTCGTAGCGGGCCTCGAGCATGTCTGCCTGCTCTACGACCTGGCGCGCATAGCCTAAAAGCTCGGTACCGTCGTTGGTGAGCGTGACGCCGCGGCTGGAGCGCGTAAAGATTTCCAGATGGAGCTCCTGCTCGAGGCTTTTGACGGCGTTGGAGATATTGGACTGTGCGGTATAGAGGCGCTGCGCTGCGGCGTTAATTGAGCCGGATTCTGCCACGGCGATAAGAAAGCGAAGCTGCTGGAGGGTCATCGGCGCCCGTCCTTTCGATAGCTATCTAAATAACAGATAACAGGTTAGCGCTTTTAAGTGATTGACCGAGCGAAACAATGCTCGTACTATTCAAAACACACAAAGGCGGTAGGTAATTAAGCCGACCACGGAACCGGGATGCGAAAGGAGGCCCGCATATGAATTGCTTACCAAGACGAATGCCGGGCTCCTGCTTGCGCCCGTCGGCGTGATCAGGAGGCAGCGACTTACTTCTCTTACTCTTATTACTTTTGTTCAATCAAGGAGATCATCATGGGCCAGTTTATCAACAACCCCGAGCACACCTTTGGTTTCGACACCCTGCAGCTTCACGTTGGCCAGGAGAGCGCCGATCCCGCATCCGATTCCCGCGCCGTGCCTATCTACCAGACCACGAGCTACGTGTTCCGCAACTCCCAGCACGCCGCTGACCGCTTTGGCCTTGCCGACGCCGGTAACATCTACGGTCGTCTGACCAACTCCACCCAGGGCGTCTTTGAGGACCGTATCGCCGCGCTCGAGGGCGGCGTTGCTGGCCTCGCCGTCGCCTCTGGTGCCGCCGCCATCACCTATACCCTGCAGGCACTCGCTCAGGCCGGCGACCATGTGGTGGCCCAGAAGACCATCTACGGCGGTTCCTACAACCTGCTGGAGCACACGCTCTCCCAGTTTGGTGTCGAGACCACCTTCGTCGATGCCCATAACCTGGACGAGGTCGAGGGTGCCATCAAGGACAACACCACGGTCATTTATCTCGAGACGCTCGGTAACCCCAACTCCGATATCCCCAACATCGACGCTATCTCCGAGGTCGCCAAGAAGCATGGCCTTCCGGTTGTTGTCGATAACACCTTCGGCACCCCGTACCTCTTCCGTCCGCTGGAGCACGGCGCCAACATCGTCGTTCACTCCGCGACTAAGTTTATTGGCGGCCACGGCACCTCGCTGGGCGGTGTGATTGTCGATGGCGGCAACTTTGACTGGAAGGCGAGCGGCAAGTATGCGCAGATCGCCGAGCCCAATCCCTCCTACCATGGCGTCTCGTTTGCCGAGGCTGCCGGCCCTGCCGCCTTCGCGACCTATGTCCGCGCCATCCTGCTTCGTGACGAGGGCGCCTGCATTAGCCCGTTTAACGCATGGGTCCTGCTCCAGGGCACCGAGACCCTGTCGCTGCGCGTCGACCGCCATGTCGAGAACACCAAAAAGGTCGTTGAGTTCCTGACCGGGGACAGCCATGTTGCCAAGGTGAACCACCCGAGCCTGCCCGAGCACCCCGACCATGAGCTGTACCAGAAGTACTTCCCCCGTGGCGGCGCCTCGATCTTCACCTTCGAGATCAAGGGCGGCCAGGAGGCTGCTTGGAAGTTCATCGACCACCTGCAGGTCTTCTCGCTGCTCGCCAACGTGGCCGACGTCAAGTCGCTCGTCGTGCACCCGGCTACCACCACGCACTCCCAGCTCTCTGCCGAGGAACTTGCCGAGCAGAACATTACGCCCTCCACGATTCGACTTTCCATCGGTACCGAGAACGCCGAGGACATCATTTGGGATCTGAAGCAGGCCTTCGCCGCGCTGGACGAGTAAGGCGACTTGTGCAAGGACCCTTTGCGACTCGATAGGTATAACTGCATAAAATGCCTGCTCAAGGCGCCTGTGCGAATAAAGGTTGCACGGGCGCCTTTTTGCATAGGAATATCTGGAAAACAGGCTTTTTAACGTCGAATATCCAATCTAGATATGGAAAACTCCTGTTAAGTGAATGTGAGTTTTACGCAAATGACGTGCGCCTTTTGAGAAAAACCGCAGGTCGCGAATTGCTCAGGGTACTATGCAGCGCGATCGAATCACACGCAGCTTAAACGCAGCAAAAACTCACTACGGAGGTTTCCAGCTACATGAGGATCGATTCACGAAAACCGAAGGCCGCCGCCCTTTCTGCCACGCTGGCCGTGGCGCTTTTGGTGGGTGCCGGCGTAACCGAGGCCCATGCGGCGACACTGCCCGACGCGGTTGGGTCCACGCCCTCCGAGGCCACGTTGATGCAGCCCGTCGATTATCGCGGCGACGGTTTTGGCTCCATGCAGGAGTGGAACGCCTCCATGGGGGCCAAGCGCGACTCTTTGGAAGTTCGCGCTCAAATTATCATGAACATGTATGGCGACTATGCCACCGATGACGAGCGTGCTGTGCTTCAAGAGTGCATTGACGGCGCGGGCAGCCTTTTGACGATGGAGGAGGTCGACGCCAAGTCGGCCGAGCTCGATGAACTGCGCACGACGCTCGAGGATGCTAAGCGCGAGGCGCTCGAGGCTGCGGCCGCCGAGGCAGAAGCCGCCGAGGCCGCCCAGGCTTCGTACTACAACGCCGGCTACAGCTCGTCTTACGTTGCCGCCGCTTACTATGCGAATGGTTCGGGACTGACGCGTTCCGCCGGCGTCAATAACTATAACGGTCGTCGTGAGACCTATTACAGCAGCAACGTACTCTACCATCACCGCACGGGTGAGTGGACGCAGGATTCCGAGGGTTTCTGGCGCGATTCTGATGGTTACTACGTCGTGGCCGCAGGCGATAAGGCCCAGGGCTCCACGTTTACCGGTTCCAAGGGCGAGTGCAAGGTCTATGACTCCGGCTGCGCAGCCGGAACCACCGACTACTATACCGGTTGGTAATCTGCCATAAGCCAATAGGGCATGACGGGCGGGCGTCTTTACCGAGCCTTTGGGCAACGTAAAGGCGTCCGTTTTTTGTGCGTGCTTGAGTTAACAGAGCGCTTACCGTGGCAGTACGCCGCGCATATGGGCGCAAGGCACACTAGTTCATGAGAATTAAGGTCTTTCTCTTGGAGGAAGTGGTCTTGTGAACGCTCGAGATATCGCCGTTGCCGCCGTCGCATTGGTGCTTGGCTGCCTTGGTCCTACGGCCGCGCTCGTTGCGGGCATGCAGGGGTCATGCGGGGCTGCTCCAATCGTGGTTGGCGTGCTGATCGCGGCGGCGCTGCTGGGAAGCGCCGACGTGGTGCTTTGCCGCGATGACGAGGGCGAGGTTCCGGAATCGCAACGCTAACTGTTGTGAGGTTGGCCGCCGGTCATAGACGAAGATGAAAGCCGCCGCAGGGGGAAAGGTTCCCTTGCGGCGGCTTTGCTGCTAAGGCTGTTGAATGCGGAGCGTTGGTGCTACCAGCTTTTCTCGATATCGCGGATGCGCCGATAGAGCCACTCGTTTTGCGGCACTTGGATATCGTGTTTGGCTGCGAGGCGGCAAATGGTGCCCGCGAACTCCTCGACTTCGGTTTTGCGCTTTGCGATGCGGTCTTGCGCCATCGAGGGCATACCGGCGGGGTCGATTCCCTCGATGAGATGCGCCATCTGCGTCAGATCTGCTTCGGTCAGCTCAACGCCCTCGGCGTTGGCGACCGCAAGCGTTTCGCGCATGGCGGAAACAAAGCAGCGACGCTGCTCGGAGCCCGGCTCCGTGGCGCTTCCGTAGGTCCCGCCGTAGGCCATGCACGTCTGGTTGATGCCATCGTTGAGCATGAGTTTGGCCCACATGCGGTGCGCAATGTCGCTCTCGACGGTATGGGCGATGCCGCAGCGTGTGTAGAGCCCGTCGATGGCGGTGACGGTTGCGGGCTCGGTGCCTGCAACCGCGCCAAAGCGAATCTCGCCCGCATTGGTAAAGGTGAGCGCGCCGTCGAGGAACACGGCATCCATGCCCTGGCAAATACCAAGAACGGTATGCTTCCAGCCAAAGCGCTCGGCAATCTTTTGCTCGCTCGTAATGCCGTTGCACAGCGAGGCGATGAGCGTGTTGGGTCCCACGACGCGTTCCATAGTCTTGAGTGCTTGGTTGAGTCCCGTCGTCTTGACCGTGAGAATGACCAGATCGGCGGGCGTTGCTTCACTGACGCGCACGGACTTGAGTGCGCAGGGCTCGCCGTTGACCGTAAGGGCGTCGCCTGCGTGACGCTCGAAACGGGCGTCGTCCATAATGTATTCGACGGCATCGTTGCCGAGCGTCTTGGCAATCATGCTGCCATAGAGTAGACCGACGCCACCCTTGCCGATAAAGGCAACCTTGTTGATCTGCACGTGAATCATCTCCTCACAAAAAGGCGCCCGCGTGCGGGGCGCCTGGTGGATTGTATGCCGCTGGAGCATGTAGCGTGCACCGGAGACGGAATTTAGAAGAACAAACGCATGGGAACTTATGCCGCGGGGTAGATGGCAAAAACGCGTGCGGGATATCCAACGCCATCGCGCACCTTGGGGAAGGTGCAGAAGATGACAGCGCCTGTGGCGGGAAGCTCGTCCAGATGGTCCATGACCTCGATCTGGTAACGGCCGACCGAGAGGATGTATTGTTCGCCGGGGTAGGGGCAGGCATCCTCACGCGTGGTCACGCTCGCCTTCTTTCATCGGGCTTTTTGCTGATGTTAAAGCGGTGCCGTGACAGCTCGATTTCTGCTGCGTTACGATACGTTCTCGATTGCGATTCCACGATGTTTCGGCTGCGTGACCATTGTGTTTCGCCTTGCCGAGCGCTGATGGCGAAGGGAGGGTCCGTGCAATACCGCGTTGACCCCAAAAGTGGTAACCGAATATCTGCTCTGGGCCTGGGCTGCATGAGGTTTCCCGGTGCGCCGGGACGTCCGGACGCGAAGACAGCCGATGCTATCATTTCCCGTGCGGTGGAGCAGGGGATTAATTATCTGGATACCGCGTATCTCTATCCCGGTAACGAGGTGTGCGTGGGCGCCTCACTTGAGCGCTTGGGGCTGCGCGACCGGGTGTTGCTGGCGACCAAATTGCCGCACGCCTCGTGTGCATGCACAGGGGATTTCGACCGTTTCTTTGACGAGCAGCTGCGTCGGCTGCGGACCGACCATATCGACTATTACCTTATGCATAACATCACCTCGCCCGCTCAGTGGGAACGTGTGGTGGCGCTGGGCATCGAGGACTGGATCGCGCGTCAAAAGGCGGCGGGGCGCATTCGCCAGATTGGTTTTTCGTATCACGGCAGCGCGGCGGATTTCCTGACGATGCTTGACGCATATGAATGGGATTTTTGCCAGATCCAGTACAACTATGCCGGCGAGCGTTACCAAGCGGGAACGGCGGGACTCATGGCGGCTGCGGAGCGCGGGCTCGCGGTGTTTGTGATGGAGCCGCTGCTGGGCGGTCGTCTAGCGGGCAAACTACCGCCGCGGGCCCGCGCCGTGCTCGATGGCGCCCGTGACCCGCATTTGCGCACTCCTGCCGCCTGGGGGCTTTCGTGGGTGTGGAATCATCCTCAGGTGACGATGCTGCTTTCGGGTATGACCGATACCGCGCAAGTGGATGAGAACGCGGCGTTGGCCGATCGGGCCCTGCCGGATTCGATGACAGTTACTCAGCTCGATGCCATCGCACGCGTGCTGAGGGAGTTTGAAAAATCGAACCGTGTGCCCTGCACGGGATGCGGCTACTGCATGCCGTGTCTTAAAGGCATCAATATCCCTGGGTGTTTTGCCGCCTACAATGCAAGCTATGCGCACAGCTGGTTTACGGGTCTATCGCAGTACTTTACGGCGAGCGCGGTACGCACAAGCGAGCCCAAGTTGGTGAGCAATTGCGTCAAATGCGGCAAATGCGCGCGACACTGCCCGCAGCACATCGATATTCCCGAGCGTCTCGATGATGTGCGCCGACGTTTCCAGCCTGGCCCCGTGACGGCGGTGCTTAAGGCCTTCGGCAAAACGCGCTCCTCATGACCCTTTTATAACTTGCGGTGGAATAGTTCCTGTTTGCGGCAGAATAGGGGCCAAGCAGGAACTATTCCACCGCAACTGAAGGGGGCTGTCGTGGGCCATCGGGATTCATGTGATGATTTGCGTGAGGTTCGTTGGGGCGTTTTGGGCGCTGGGAACATATCGCATCGATTTGCATCGTCGCTCAAGGAGGTGGACGGGGCACGGCTTGTGGCTGCCGCCGGTCGCACTCCTTCGCATGTTGAGGAGTTTTGCAGGGCGTTTTCGATTGATGCCGCGCACAGTTATGCCACAGCTGACGATAACGGCGATGCGGCTTATGATGCGTTGACTGCCGACCCCGATGTCGACGTAATTTACTTGGCTCTTCCACATGGCATGCATGCGCATTGGGTCTGTCGGGCACTGCGCGCGGGAAAGGCCGTGCTGTGCGAAAAGCCGGCCGTTTTGAGTGAGGAAGAGGCTCTCTCGATTGCCTCCACCTCTCGCGAGCGCGGCGTGCTGTTTATGGAGGCGATGAAAAATCGGTTTTGTCCGATGCGTACTCGCGTGAAGGTCTTGCTTGCGTCGGGCGAGCTCGGCCGTATCGTCTCGATTGAAAGCGTGCAAAAACTCGATTATGGTGAGCCCCCTTCGAGTTATCTGCTCGACCCGTTGCAGGGTGGCTGTCTATATGACATGGGCTGCTATGCGGTCGGTTGGTTTGAGGATTTGCTCGCGGGCGCGTGCGAGGTTTCGTCCCGTGAAGTTCGCTGGCGTGACGTATCGGGCGGCCGCGTCGATTGGGCCGACGAGATCCATATGAGTGTCGGCGGTATACCCATTCATATGGTGTGCGACGGCAAAGCAGCATATGAAAGCCGCTTAACGATTGCCTGCGAGCGGGGCTCGTTGGAAATCGACCGTCTCCATCGCCCCGAGCTCGCCCATGTGAAGTATTCCGACGGGCGAATGCTCGAAATAAATGCCCCGTTTGAGGTCGATGATTTCTACGGCGAAATCCAGCATGCGACCCAGCTCATCCGGGCGGGGAAACTCGAGAGCCCCGTCATGCCCCTTGCCGCCACACAGCGCTGCGCGCGCATTATCGATGCAATCCGACTAGCCCTCTAGGACTTGGCGCTGACGCGTAGGGGATTATGACACTGGCGCCCGTAGCCATAGTGCTTGGTGGCCTGCATCTCTGATGCCCCTTTTATAAGTTGCGGTGGAATAGTTCCTGTTTGCGGCAGAATAGGGGCCAAACAGGAACTATTTCACCGCAACTGATGAGGGGGAGCTGGAGATGCTGACGATTGGGTGTCATCTTTCGACGACGAAGGGCTATCGGGCAATGGGGGAGACGGCGCTATCCATTGGCGCCAACACCTTTGCATTCTTTACGCGCAACCCGCGCGGCGGCAAGGCGAAAGATCTTGACATGGATGACGTGGCGGCCCTGCGCGAGCTTATGGAGCAAAACGACTTCGGCCCACTCGTGGCGCATGCCCCCTATACCTACAACCCCTGTTCTGCCAAAGAGCGGGCGCGCGAGTTTGCCCTGGAGGCAATGGCCGAGGACTTGCGGCGCATGGAAGCGCTGCCCGGCAACTACTACAACTTCCATCCCGGTGCGCATGTGGGGCAGGGCCCCGACGCCGGTATTCAGATGATCGTCGACACCCTGTGCCAGGTGATGTTTGAGGGCCAGCAGACGACGGTGCTGCTCGAGACCATGGCCGGCAAGGGCACCGAGGTGGGCCGCAGCTTTGAAGAGCTGGCACTCATCATTGAGGGCGTTGCCGACAAGCGCCCCGAGCTGTCGGCCAAGTTGGGCGTTTGCTTGGACACCTGCCATGTGAATGACGCCGGCTATGGCATCGTCCACGATCTTGAAGGCGTGCTTGACGAGTTCGATCGTGTGGTGGGTATCGACCGCTTGCATGCCGTACACATCAACGATTCGAAGAACCCCTGTGGCGCCCATAAGGACCGCCACGAATGCATCGGTAAAGGCTATCTGGGTAGTGAAGAGTTTGGCGGCGGTATGCAGGTTATGCAAAATATTGTATCGAATGACCGCTTGCGTGAATTGCCATTTATTTTGGAGACACCGAACGAACTTGCAGGTTATGCGGCTGAAATCAACCTGTTAAGGTCGTTGCAGCAGTAATGGCTGACATAAAGTGAAGTGCTCCATTCACGTTATGGGTTTGTTTCAATCAGTTTTCTGATTGCAGATTCTTCCAAGCGGGTGCATAATAACCCGCAGTTTTTGCAGACCTCTGAATCATGTGGGGTCATTGGAAGGAGACTGATTATGAAGCTGAAGAAGCTTGGCGCATTTGCCGCCACGGGTGCTATGGCGCTCGCCCTCGCCCTGACGGGCTGCGGCTCGTCCAACGCCGCCTCTGGTTCCGATGCCGGTTCCAGCAGTTCTGACGACGCTAAGGTCGAGAAGGTCGACGGCTCCAAGGAGTACGCGCTCGTCAAGGACGGTACGCTGACCGTCGGCACCTCTGCCGAGTACGCCCCGTTTGAGTACAAGGATGACAACGGCGATTATCAGGGCTTTGACCTTGAGCTCATCAAGGCTATCGGCGACAAGCTGGGCCTGGATGTCGAGTATGTCAACAATGACTTTGACACGCTGGTTCCGGGCGTCGCTTCGGGCGCTAAGTATGACGTCTCCATCGCGGCTATCACCGACACGCCCGAGCGTGAGAAGGAAGTCACTTTCTCCGATTCCTACTACATGGACGATCAGGCTATCGTGACCAAGGTCGATAACACCGACATCACGGCCGACAACTTCAGCGAGAAGCTCAACAATGCCGACGCTACCATCATCGTTCAGTCTGGCTCGACCGCCGAGTCCTTTGCCCAGGAGAACTTCCCCAAGGCCAAGATCGTCCCCTACAAGGACGCCACCGAGTGCTTCAGCGCCCTGCAGTCCGATAAGGGCGACGCCGTAGTCACCAACCGCTCCGTTGCCAGCCAGCTGACCGCCGAGCAGTTCAGCACCTGCCAGACCATTAAGCAGATCAGCACCGGCGAGGAGTACGCCATCGCCATCAACCAGGGCAACACCAAGCTCAAGGACGACATCAACCAGGCCATCAAGGACCTGACCGACGACGGTACCGTCGACGCCCTCATGGCTAAGTACAACATCAAGTAAATAGATGCTTGATTGCGTGTAGGCCCTTTCCGTTTTGCGGAGAGGGCCTTTGCGCTTCTCTTGACGGAGAGTGCTTCCGTCTCGTTTTGCCGGCAACTTCTACGATAGGAGCCACCTTGTCTCGATTGAACGAAGGGGCTGCGGAGCAGCGTTTTCCACTGCCCGCCTTGCTCCAAAAGCTAGTCTGCGTCATGGCCGTGGCGCTCGCGCTGGTGTGCGCGGGGGCATATGCGCCCACGACCGCCCAGGCGCTTGAGACCGCAAAGATTACCGCC
>CABUVB010000056.1 GCA_902494815.1 uncultured Collinsella sp.
GTCTTGGTGATATTGGAGAGCATCTTACAGGGGATAACCATCTCGCCCTCTTCTTCGACATGCGCCGCGATGCGATGACGGATCGAGATGGTGTAGTTAGAGGTCTGGAATTCCAAGATGCCGTCTTGGGCCTTGACGAGCACGCCCGACAGGATGGGAAGGGTGGATGCCGAAGCGACACCCTTCATAACGACGCCGATGGCTTGTGTAAGCGAGCTCTGGCTGACGGTGAACTTCATCTTTTAATACCTTTCTATAGATATAAATATCTTAATAATAGTAATAGCACTGACGAAACTGTTGATTACTCCCAAAGACGCAGGTCAGACCCAGAAAGAGAATCGACAGCAACCTGTGTGCAACAGGGGTGGTTTTCCACGTTCAAAACCTGCGCAAAACTTTTCATCACCGCGGGTTGGGTTTTAGACACCTTATGCCCGTGGTTTCGACAAGTTTTCAACAGGTGTCTCTATTTCCCTACGAGCGCAGTGTAATTTTATCGCGCAGCGACTTGAGGTCTTCGGTGACGGTGCGGTCTTCCTGGATCATCTTCTGGACCTTTTTGTAACTCGTGCTGACGGTCGAGTGGTTGCGGTTGCCAAATTCGGCGCCTACCGCCGTGGTCGTCATCTCGCACATTTCGATGGCAAGGTAGATAGCGATATGGCGTGCTTTGGCGATATTGGCGTTGCGACGCGGGCCGATGAGCTCCTCGTGCGTCACGCCGTACTGCTCTTCGATGACGGACTGAACCGTCTGGACGTTGATCTTTTTGGCCGATGTGTCGAAGTACTGGCTGGCGATGGCGTCGATATCGTCAAAGGTGAGCTCCCCGCCCTCGCGCTCGCGGTCCCCCGCCTCGCCGGCACAGCGCTCGCAAAAGCTCTCGAGTTCGCGGATGTTGGTGCCCGAGACTTCGGCCATGTGTTTAAAGTGCTCGTCGGTCAGGTGCCCGCCGTCGCCCCCATAGGCCGCCAGCAGCGAGTCGTCGCCTGCCTCGGGAGCGGCGACGATGGTGTTCTCGTAATAGCGCTGCAAGATCTTGTATTTCATCTCGTAGCTGGGCTCCGCGACCAGGCAGAGCATGCCGGCGTTGAAGCGGCTGGTCAGGCGCTCGTCCATGCTCAGGTCCTTGGGGGCACGGTCTGCCGCGATGACGACCTTCTTGTTGTTGCGGATGAACTCGTCCATGAGCTGGAAAAAGTAGTCCACGCTCGCGCGCTTGCCGATGATGTTTTGGATGTCATCGATGATGAGTACGTCCACGCCGTGGTACGCCTGCATGATGGGAGCGTTGCTCTTCTTTTGACGGTCGAACTCGGTCATCAGGTCGTCCAGATACGCCTGGGAGTTGGCATACTTGACCTTGATCTCGGGCGACTTCTCGGCGAGCTCGTTTTTGATGGCAAGCAGCAGGTGCGTCTTGCCCAGGCCCGATTTGCCGTAGATGAACAGTGATGTGCACGTGCCGCGCTCGTCCGCGAGGGCGGCAAACTTGAGTGCCGAGCGATAGGCATGGCTGTTCTCGGGGCCGTAGACAAAGTTCTCAAAGGTAAATTTTGAGTTCGCGGCGAGCGGGGCTCCATCCGTATTCTGCTCGGCCGGCACGGTCGGTGCTGGCATGGGTGAAGCGGGGGCCGCAGCTTGCGTGGATTTAGTCGGCGCTCCGCCCTTCATCTGGTTCATCATGCGACGAAAATCATCGGCCGAGAGCGTGTTCTTGATTGCAATGCCCGAATCCGCGCCCGCCGCTGCGTCGTGAGCGATGGGCATGTGCGTGACGGGTGCATTCGTTGACGTCGCTGCCGCGGTCGGCAACGGCGCCATGGTTTCACGGGAAACATCGCTGTGCTGGTGCTCAATTGTCGGCACGTCGCCTGCGGAGGCCGGCACCGCCGGGGAAGCAGCGGGAGCCGTGGCGGGCGCCGTCGCGGCAGCGGATTCCGTCGCGGTGCCTTGCGGTGCCACGATGTCGAGCGCAATCGGTGCAAAGGCGATTTCTTCCAGATAGGCCTCAATAGTCGGCTGATGCTTTTTGAGCTGCGCGATGGCAAAGCGCGAGGGGGCCTCGATCGTGAGCGTATCTTCGGTCAGGCTTATGGCGCGCGATTGCCCCAGCATGTTGATGAGGCGTGCATCTTGGCCGTCGCGCCGACAAAAGGCGATGGCATCCCCCAGGATGATGCTTGCTTCCTCGTCCACTGTCTCTCCCGTTCTTTAGCTCTGAGCTCGCACGCGAGCGGCGCCGAGTTCGGTCAGATGGTATTTCTGGCCATGCTTGATGACCAAGCCGGCCTGCGCCAAGTCATTGAGCGTGCGTGACCAAGTGGGGGCCGAGTTTCCAAACGCCCTCGCCAGATCGGTTGCACCGCACGCTTGATTTTGCGCCAGATAGCCCAGCGCGGCGTTGCCGCGATCGCTTACGAACACGTCCGGTTGTGGCTGCGCATACTGATTTACTGCATTAGGATACATCATTTGAGCTGCTGGTTGTTGAGAACTCTGCATCGGCGGCATTTGCTGTTGAAAACTTTGAGGCCACTGTTGGTAAGGCTGTGGAGGCATCTGCTGGGTCCAAGGGTTGTACTGCTGCTGCGGCATCTGCTGGTACGGCTGCTGATATCCCTGCTGGTACTGCTGCGGGAACTGCTGGCCATACCCCAGTGGCGGCATCTGCTGATATGGATATCCCTGTTGGTACGGCTGATAGCCCATTTGCTGGCCACCCGGCGCCCCCGTCGCCTGCTGCATTGCTGCTGCATCCTGATCAGCCAGCGGCATGGCCTCTGGCATGTTTGGCGGCATCGACATAGATGCCGCCTGGGGGTCTTGTGTGGGAAGCATTCCGGGCTGCTGCATCTGTCCCACGGGGGGCTGCATCTGCTGCGTTGCCACGGGCTGCTGCGCAAAAGCTCCCGGCAGGGGATATGTGGGCTGCTCCGTCTCGGGCCGCACGGCAGCACCGCGTCCGCCGGCACGCTCGATTTCCTGCACTCGTTTAGGGTTCAGGCTTACCGTAACCACGGTGCCGTTGCCCATGTTGTCCTCGATGGATACGGCACCGCCGGCGTTTTCCAAATACTCCTGCACCATGGGAAACCCTGCTCCGGTTCCACGGATATAGCGCTTCATCTTGCTGTTTGCGCTGGTAACGCCAAAGTCGAAAGCACGTTCCTTGTCGTCGATGCCGGGTCCTTGGTCAGCAAAGCGGATGGTGTCTCCGCCGTCCAGAATCGAGATGATGGGCTCGGCAAAGTGTGCGTGGATAAAGTTTTCGACAATCTCGCGGATGACCATGAGCGAGATATGGCCACCTTGTTCTTTCATGCACTGGTAGACGGTGTTGGTAGTCTCTTCCAAATACGTGCGGACATCTTGCGGATCAATGACGATCACCCGCGGTGTCGACAGCATGTCGTCATAGACGGCGATACGCGCGGCGTACATGGCTTTTGGCGCCTGCGTGGTCGTCTGCTCGCCTTCCGCACGCTCTTCGCGCACGCCGGTGATGTGCTCGTTGTCGGGTGCCGGGTCTCCGGAATCGACCATGGTGTAAAAGTCGTCAGACATGCCGCTCGCAATCTTTCAAAAGGTTTCGAACAAATAGTAGCTCACCGTGCAACGTTTCTCATCTTTCGACAACTTTTCAAAACTTGTTGAAAACTTTGGAAAACGGGCGAAAAGTTCTCAACATTGCCAACATGACCTGTTGAAAACTCGATGAAATATCGTGAAAAGTTGTCATGCACCGCTAAATCGAGCTTGGCTTATGGGGGAACCGTGTGAACTGCGCAACCTTTTACCTTTGATTTCTTGACATTTGAACATTGATTTCCCTACAATCTTCAAGCTCACGTGTCTATATCTGCGTCCGCGTCCCCGCGGACACTCGAAATGCAGCAGGAGGAACTTAAGATGAAGCGTACGTATCAGCCTAATAAGCGTAAGCGTGCCAAGACCCATGGCTTCCGTGCCCGTATGGCCACTAAGGGTGGTCGTGCCGTGCTCGCCCGTCGTCGTGCCAAGGGCCGCAAGCGTCTCACTGTCTAGCAGCGATACACACATCTCGCATGAAGACTATTAAGTCTCGGCAAGATTTCGAGCATGTGTTCAGTCAGGGGCGTCGTTTCAATCACCCTCTGATTCGAATGACCATATGTGAATCGGTTGGCGAAGGCGACTCCGGAAGGGTCGCCTTCGTTGGTGCTAAGCGACTCGGTTGTGCCGTCGTGCGCAACCGATCTAAGCGTGTGATGCGCGAGACCGCCCGCAGCTGCGGATTTCCCGTTGCGGGTTATGACATCATCTTGTTTGCAACTCCCAAGACGAGGGTTTCCTCGCCGCAGGAGATGGACAAGGCGTTGCGTTCGCTTATGAAGCGCGCCGGCGTTGCCGGGGAGGAGCGATGAGCAATCACGTTTTGCGACGTGTTGCCATCGCTCCTATTCGCATATATCAACAGGTTATTTCGCCCTTATTGCCTGACGCCTGCATTTATTACCCAACGTGCTCGCAATACGCCGTCCAGGCGATTGAGAAGCACGGTGTTTTGAGAGGCTGCTGGCTTGCAGTGAGGCGCATTGCTCGCTGCAAGCCCCTGCACGTCGGCGGTTATGACCCTGTGCCCTAGCGGGCACTCGCTATCGGAGGAAAACTTACATGTGGGATTGGATCGTTAACATCCTTTTCGAGCTGCTCAAGCTCATCCAGACCTTTGCGGTCGACTGGGGCCTGTCCATCATCATTCTGGTGGTCATCATCCGTCTGCTGCTGACGCCGCTTATGCTCAAGTCGACCAAGTCGACGGCTCGCATGCAGGTGCTGCAGCCCAAGATGCTCGAGATCCAGGAGCGCTATGCCGACGATCCCCAGCGTCAGGCCGAGGAGATGCAGAAGTTCTACAGCGAGAACAAGTTCAACCCCATGGCTGGCTGTCTACCGCTGCTGATTCAGATGCCTATCCTGTTCGCCCTGTTTACATTGCTGCGCAACCTGCCGCAGTACTTTAACGACGGCACGTTCTCGTTCTTCAACATCCTGCCCGACCTGACCACCACGCCGAGCGCTTCCTTTGCCGATGGCTTTATGGTTGCACTGCCTGCGCTGGTTTGCCTGATCCTGTTCGCCGTCCTGACCCTGATTCCGCAGCTCTATATGTCGCGCAACCAGACCGGCCAGCAGGCTCAGAGCATGCGTATGATGGCCGTTGTCATGACGGTCATGATGCTTTGGATGGGCTGGAGCCTTCCCGTTGGTGTTCTGCTGTACTACGACGTCTCGTCTGCTTGGCAGGTTATCCAGCAGATTTTTGTGACGCAGAAGGTCATCGACAAGGCGAAGGCCGATGAGGAGGAGCGTCTTAAGAACGCTCCGCTGCAGGTTGAGGTCACTCGTCGAGAGAAGAAGCCGCGTCCGCACAAGAAGAAGTAGTGGGATATCAATCTTATTTAGGTACCTAACTTTTGGAGTACGTTATGTCTGAAGAGATCATCGAGGATATGCTTGAGGAGGTTGCCCCGCAGGTCGCGGGCGATTATCCCGAGATTGCACAGCGCTACAAGGCTGGTGAAGAGCTGACCGATGAGGAGCTCGACACCATTGCCGATGTTGCGATTTCCATCCTGCGTTCCATCCTTTCGCACTTCGATGCCGCCAACTCTCCTATCGATGAGTATGAGGGCGACGAGGGTGAGCTGATTTTGGATGTAACGGCTCCCGACCTTGCTGTTCTCATTGGCCGTCATGGTCGCACCCTTGATGCCCTTCAGGTTATGTTCTCTTTGCTGGTGAGCCGCAAACTTGGCTTTAGGTATCCGGTTGTAGTGGACGTCGAGGGATACAAGAGCCGCCGTCAGGACAAGGTTGCCTCCATGGCTCAGTCTGCTGCCGAGCGTGCCATTCGCACTCATAAGAGTGTTTCGCTTCCGCCCATGAATGCCTACGAGCGCCGACTGGTTCACATCGCACTTCGTGGCAATGATGCCGTCGATACTCATTCTGAGGGTTCAGACCCTGATCGCCATGTGGTGATTGTTGCTCGATAATCTACTCGAGCTTATGCTAAGGGGACGTGGTTTCCACGTCCCCTTTTTTTGTCAAAAGTTCTCGATACACTGATTTTTGTCAGAAAGGAGCTTTCGTTGTTAGTACTTACTGATCAGCAGGCTGACGAGATGTTGAGTCGTCTAGCTTTCTATTGCAAAGAGTATTCCTTGAGCGTAACTGATGTTGAGCTGAGGAAATGTATTCAGCATTTGGATTTGGTTCTAGAAACAAATAAGACAACCAATCTCACCCGTATTCTTAACGTAGAAGATGCTGCAGTACTTCATATCCTCGACTCACTTGTTTTGCTCCACTATATCAATAAGGCTCCTGAGGGAGCTTTGCTCGATATGGGAACAGGTGCGGGCTTCCCTGGTATTCCATTAACCATAACCACGCATCGTAAAGCTACTTATATTGACTCCGTTGGCAAGAAGGTTGATGCGGTTAATTCCTTTGTCCATGCTCTTGGATTGAAACATGCTCATGCGGTTCATGATCGTCTTGAAGAATATGCTCGAAGCCATAAGAAGCAGTTCTCCGTTGTAACCGCCCGCGCACTGGCCCCTCTACCGATTCTTGTTGAGTATGCGGCTCCGTACCTCAAGGATGGAGGGCTATTTGTTATCACCAAGGGCAATCCTTCGGATGAGGAGCTTGCTTCCGGCATGTCAGCAGCTAAGATTTGCGGCTTCACTTTGCTTCTGAATGACGCAATTGATTTGCCTGAAGGCTTGGGTCACAGGGAGTTCATTGTTCTTAAGAAGAGTCATCCAGCATCCGTCTCATTGCCTCGTGCAAATGGCGTGGCAAAGAAGAATCCGCTTGCCTAGATGTTTCACGTGAAACATAATGGATACTAACAGCTTGCAGTGTTTCACGTGAAACATAGCAGTTGCTATCGATTCGGAATGTTTCACGTGAAACATCCTCCGTTTGACAGCTTTAATACACACCAGGAGGGACCGTGGGATTTCGCGACGTTAAGCGTTCTAAGAGCGCAAAAGACACGCGTATCATTGCAATCATCAATCAAAAAGGCGGCGTCGGTAAGTCAACGACGGCTGTAAACCTTGCAGCAGCACTGGGTGAGCAGGGTCGTAAGACACTGATTGTCGATTTTGATCCGCAGGGAAACAGCACCAGTGGATTCGGAATTGAAAAAGAAGACCTTGATCACTGCATCTATGATGCATTGTTGAATGATGTGCCGGCAGAATCGCTTGTTCTTGATACAAATTGCAAAAAGGTATTCGTAATTCCGGCTACAATTCAGCTTGCAGGCGCCGAAATTGAGCTCGTAAGCGCAATTGCTCGTGAAACCCGCCTCAAAGATTTGCTTGAGCCGATTCAGGACGAGTTCGATTTTATTTTCATTGACTGCCCTCCTTCGCTCGGCCTGCTTACTATCAACGCTTTGACCGCAGCAGACAGCGTTTTGATTCCGATCCAGTGCGAGTATTACGCACTCGAGGGCGTTACGAAGCTGCTTGAGTCAATGAAGATGGTCAAATCTCGTCTGAACAAGGGCTTAGACACCTACGGTGTGCTTATGACCATGTATGACTCGCGTACTTCTCTATCGAATCAGGTTGTTGAGGAGGTTCAATCGTACTTTGGTGATAAGGCGTTTAAGACGTTGATACCCCGTACGGTTAAAATCTCCGAAGCTCCGTCTTTTGGGGAACCGGTAATTACCTATGCACCTCAAAATAAGGGTGCAAAAGCATATATGAACCTTGCAAAAGAGGTGATCAAGCGTGCCTAGTGTAAAGAGACGTGGCGGATTGGGACGTGGACTCAATGCTTTGGTCTCAGAGGCCGAGTATGAGACCGGTGGTTCGGCTGCATCGGCTTCGAATGCCGCATCTGAAACAAAACTACCTATTGAGGATATCGTTCCCAACCCTAATCAGCCGCGAATTCACTTTAACGAAACTGAACTTCGTGAGTTGAGCGAATCAATCCAAGAACATGGCGTCTTGCAGCCGCTTTTGGTTCGCAAGCATGGAAACGGCTATGAGATCATCGCTGGTGAGCGTCGTTACCAAGCGTCAAAGCTTGCTGGTCTTGAGGAGCTGCCTGTCATCATTAAAGATGTTAATGATGAAGAGATGCTGGCTCTTGCTCTGATCGAAAACCTTCAGCGTTCTGATCTGAATCCCGTCGAAGAGGCTAAGGGCTATCGCCAGCTTATCGATGCCAGCGGTATGACCCAGGAGGCATTGTCGAAGGCAGTCAGCAAGTCACGCTCTGCAATTACAAACTCGCTGCGCCTTCTCGATCTCCCTGAAGTTGTTCAGCAGATGATTTTTGAGGGCAAACTTACTGCTGGTCATGCACGTGCGATTCTTGCAGTTCCCTATGAGGACGCTCGAATTCGACTTGCAGAGAAGGTTGTTGCAGAGGGCCTTTCCGTAAGAGCGACAGAAAATCTTGCTCCGTTGTTTTCTGCCGGAGAGACACCTAAGACGCCGAGGCCTGCAACGCCTCAGTCTTTTAAAAAGGCTGCCCGCGTGCTTCGTCAGGTTTTTAATACCAACGTGCGTGTTAAGAGCTCGCGTGGAAAGAATAAGATTGAGATTGAGTTTAAAGACGAGGAAGAGCTCTCTCGTATTCTTGGCGAAATGATTCAGTTTGATCAAGGAGGCCAAGATGAGGAATAGGATTTTAACTGCGATTGCATTGGCGACGACTGTCGCGGCTGGTGCCTTTGCTGGCTATAAGATCGCGACAGACGATGAACTTCGAGGTCGTTTGCTTCGTAGTGCGCAAGATATTGTCGATACATCCAAGAAGAAAATGGATGTTATGACAGAAGATGTTGCCATGCGTACGGCTCAGGTAACGAAGAATCCCAAGATTAATCAAGGTTGGGTTAGTAGCCAATGGGAAAATGTAGGCTATTAGGTACCTAACAATTACTTAGCATATTTTGAGGGGTCCTTGTCTGATTCACGAGGCAAGGACCCCTTATTTTGGCCGTAAAAAATGGGACAGGTAGCAGCTGATTCAAAATTAAGGTCAATAAATAAAACGGCCCCGGTTGCATCTCCTGCAACCGGGGCCGTTCGATGTTTCACATGAAACGTTTTGGGGTGCGACTCCCCTATGCGTTCTTCTGAACTTTAAAGCGCTGCTTCAGCTGTCCGCAAGCGGCGTCAATATCGTTACCACGGGAGTTACGAATCGTGGTCTCGATGCCACGGGACTCAAGACGACGCTGAAGATCCTCAACCTTATGAATCGGCGACGGCTTGAGCGGGCTGCCCTCGATGTCGTTAAGCTGAATCAGGTTAACGTGGCACAACGTTCCCTCGCAGAAGTCGCAGAGCGCCTGCATCTCGGGATTCGTATCGTTGACGCCTTCGATCATGGCATACTCATAGGTCGGGCGGCGGCCAGTCTTCTCGGTGTAGAGCTGAAGCGCCTCGTGAAGGCGAAGCAGCGTGTACTTCTTAACACCGGGCATGAGCTTATTGCGCGTCGACTGGATGGCGGAATGCAGTGAAACAGCAAGCGTGAACTGCTCGGGGATGTCGGCAAATTTGCGAATACCGGGAATAACGCCACTGGTAGAGACGGTGAGGTGACGAGCACCGATACCGATGCCGTCGGGGTCGTTGAGGATTCGCAGCGCCTTGAGAACCTCGTCGTAGTTGGCAAACGGCTCGCCCTGGCCCATGAAGACAACGCTCGTGGAGCGCTCGCCAAAGTCGTTGGATACATGAAGTACCTGGTCGACGATCTCTTGAGCGGTCAGAGAGCGCTTGAGGCCGTTGAGACCGGTAGCGCAAAAGGCACAACCCATGCCGCAGCCTGCCTGGGTGGAAACGCAGACGGAAAGCTTGTTGCGACGGGGCATGCCGACAGTCTCGACGGAAACGCCGTCGTGGTACTCGAGCAGATACTTGCGCGAGCCATCTTTGGAAACTTGCTTGGTGAGTTCAGTGGGCGTGTCAAAGGCAAAAGCCTCTTTAAGCTGCTCGCGGAAAGCCTTGGGAAGGTTGGTCATATCGTCGAACGAACAAACGTTCTTCTCGAAGACCCATTCGATGAGCTGCTTCGCGCGGAAGGCGGGCTGGCCAAGTTCGGCCACGAGCTCGCGAATATCGTTTTGGCTCAAGTCGCGAATGTCCTGAGATTTAGTCCTGGGATTCATGGAAGCCTTTCGATTTTGGGGAAACGTAGAGGGTATCGCTACAATATGGTA
>CABUVB010000057.1 GCA_902494815.1 uncultured Collinsella sp.
CCGGATGCGACACTTGAAGTGTCCATCCTCGCAGTATCCGGTTCTCAAGGTGCACGCCCCGCGGCTGATCCGGTTCCACCGGGCCGCGCGGCAAGGAGATGTATTGCCAGACCGGAGGGCCCCCGCGGGCGGGAATTCCACTCTTCACAAGTCCTACACAATACATAGCTTCCTATATAAGTCATAGAAAGGCTGGTGCAGAAATACTGCACGTATCAGATGATGACCCTTCAGTTAAGAGATATATAAAGATCGGTCACCTGTAAGTGTCTATCTACCCGCGCTTTTGCTATATAAACCAGCGCTTCAGATAAAAAGAGGGAGCGCCGCGCACAACGCGACACTCCCCTAGCGATTCAAGAGAATCTATTAGGCCTCGAGAGCCTTCTTGGCGATGGTAGCCAGCTCGTTGAAGGACTCGATGTCCTCGTAAGCCATCTGAGCCAGGACCTTGCGGTCGAGCTCGATGCCGGCAACCTTCAGGCCGTGCATGAACTGAGAGTAAGAGATGTCGTTCAGGCGAGCAGCAGCGTTGATACGAGTGATCCAGAGAGAACGGATCTCGCGCTTCTTGTTGCGGCGATCACGATACTGATACTGCAGGGAGTGCTGGACCTGCTCTTTAGCATGCTTGTAAGTACGCGAAGCGGCACCGTAGTAACCCTTCGCACGGTGCATAACGGTACGGCGCTTCTTCTTGGCGGCAACAGCGCGCTTAATACGTGCCATGTTCTATCAACTCCTAGACGGTAAAACGAAAAACGGGAACGCGAACTTAGGCGAGACGCGACTTGATGACCTTGCGGTCGGCAGCGGCGATCTCGGTCTCCTGACGGAAGCCACGCTTACGCTTGGTGGACTTCTTGCTCAGGATGTGGCTCTTGAAAGCCTTGGCGCGCATAAGCTTGCCGGTACCAGTCTTGCGGAAACGCTTCTTGGTGCCGCTGTGGGACTTCATCTTAGGCATGAAATACTCCTTAATCGGTTACAGAACACTAGTTACTTGGTATCGCTTGCCGCTTTATCCTCATCGAAGGCGCCCTTAATCGGGGCGAGCAGCATAAGCATGTTACGGCCTTCCATCTTAGGCTTGGACTCGACCGTAGCGTAAGGCTTGAGATCCTCGGCGAGACGCTCGAGAACGTTAAGGCCCTGCTCCGGGTGAGCCATCTCACGGCCGCGGAACATGATGGTGATCTTAACGCGTGCGCCCTTCTTGAGGAAACGCAGAACGTGGCCCTTCTTGGTCTCGTAGTCGCCAACGTCGATCTTGGGTCGGAACTTCATTTCCTTGACCTCGACCTTGGACTGGTTCTTACGAGCAGCCTTGGCCTTCATGGCCTGCTGGTACTTGAACTTACCGTAGTCCATGACCTTGCAGACCGGCGGCTCCGCGTTGGGAGCGATCTCGACCAGGTCGAGACCCTGATCGTCGGCGACGCGCTGGGCATCGCGGATGGCGAACAGGCCGAGCTGAGAGCCATCGACGCCAATCAAACGGCACGAAGATGCAGTGATCTCGTCGTTGATGCGGGTGTCATCAGACTTAGCTATTTTCCCTACCTCCATTCATAAAAAAATAACCCGGCGCTTCTCAGCAACCAGGTCGTACACATAGACTTCCTCGATTTGAGGAAGGGAATCTAAGTTGTATGACCAGTCAGCTGCTCATTGGCGCCAAAAGGTGGGAACCCTCGGGTTCCTCTTTAGGGCATTGCGGGAACAACGCCTTGCGAATAATAACACGTACAGCGCGTTATCACATTACGTACACGAAAAAGGGGCCTTGACCCCCTTGAACGCTCGCTTGCATGTATGGTGCCCGAGGCGAGACTCGAAGGGCCTTCGCTTCGCGAAGCCCCGGGCTTCGGGCGCGAGGCGCCCTCGCCACGCTCCGCTACAAACAGGCCGCAGGCCTGTTTGCTTAACGCTTCGCGCGCTCACGCGAGTTCGGCACGAAAAAGGGGGCCGCAACCCCCTTGAACGCTCACTTGCATGTATGGTGCCCGAGGCGAGACTCGAACTCGCACGTTGTTGCCAACGGTGGATTTTGAGTCCACTGCGTCTGCCAATTCCGCCACTCGGGCACGTAATGCGTGAGTTAGTTTATCACAGCTTTCTACCGATTAGTCCGAAAATGGAACTTCGAGCATTTCGATGAGTTCGACCGTGCGTAGCATCTCGCGCTGACGGCATCCGCGACCGTCGACCGAAGCCTCACCCATCTGGTTATCGTAAGGGTCCTCGCGCATGCCGTCGAAAGAGGGGTCAAACCCTGCCTGGAATCGATTGTTGGCCACCATACGCCATGGGTCGAGATTGCCAAAGTAGTGACGGCGGCGCCACTCCTCCCCCATCCTGCGAGCAGAAGATCCAAATGACACGTCGGCGTTGAGCCAACCGGTCTGCGGCGTATAGAACTCTGCCCAGTCGTGCGACCCCACCGAATCGGGCGCAACGTAGAGGCCGCTCTGCCAACGGGCAGGCACGCCCGCGATACGGCACATGGTGATAAACGTGAGCGCCATAACGCCGCAATCGCCGCGGAGCGAATGCGCGCAGTCATCGGCAATAGATCCCAAAAGCAAGTACGGCGGCTGATAGCGATAGTCGATATACTGCGTCAGGTAATCATAGATAGCACGGGCGCGATCGAGCGGATCCTCGAGTCCGCCAACAACGCTGGCCGTCAGCTGCTGCAGATACGGCGTAAATGCAATGTGCGGACGGTCCTCGGAAATATCCTCGGGCAGAGGCGCGTCCATACGCGGATGAACCGGAAGTGTGCCACCGTAGACATCACAATAAGCAGCATCGATGTGATAACGATAAGTCACCGAGAATGAGCGCTCACTCGAAGAAGACCACGAGGCGGTACGCGCCGAAGCGTTCGCGGGAGCAACAGCACCCTCCGGCGTCATGTCGAGAATCTCGACACGAGACTGCTGGTGGCAGGTGGCGGCAACGGGAAGCCAAGCGCGAACGGTCTCCCCCTCTAGAGCGCCGGGGACAGACACAGATGCTTTAAGCGTAATGACGCGAGCCAATCCGTTTTGCGACCCCATCTCCTTGAGCATTTCGTTGCGCAGTGCAATTCCGTCCGTAGGATCGGGACGCATGCCGGGAACCTCTTTGGGATATACGCGAAGCGAATCGAGGAAGTTGTCGAGAACGAACAGCTCGCCGTCGATAAAGCGCCAGTCAATACGCTTACGGTCAATCAGATCGTCAAACTGCTCCTCGGTAAACTCAGGCCACTCCTCGCGAATCATCGCAATAGCTCGATCGCGCGACACCGAAAAATGAAGCGGCGTCTCGATCATGCGATACCGCTCGGCGCGAACGCAGGCAGCAAGCGAGGGATCGGGGTTCTGCTCCAAAAGACGATCGCAGGCGGCAACAGCCTGCGTCAAATACCCGGCATCCTTAAGACGAAGAATCTCAGGCGGTAGCCCAATATCGAGATGGCGAAAGTCATCGCAGCAAACATCAACAGAGCAACCAACAGGACCCCCGTCAACAACCTTCCCATCCGAAGGCAGCACTTTAATAACAGCCATACCAAAACTCCAAGTCACTAGAACGCTTGAAGTCCATTGTAGCGAGATAAAAAAGAAAGCCCCAACAAGAGAGCCATCAACACCGCCGAACGGTAGTCAATAAATAAATTCAGCCCAGTAACCCTGTAGCGAGTTAACAAAGGAGGCCCCGTTCACCCGAAGCTTTTCCCATTGCGCGACTTCTGGCAAAGCCAGTAGCCATCTTAATTCAGACTCGTAACCCTGCGGCGTTAAACGAAGGAAGCCCCGTCCCCCGGAACTGTTTCCTTGGCGCGACTTCTGGCGAAGCCAGGTGAGCGCAAAGGAAACAGTGTAGGGGGACGGGGCTTCCGACGGGAAGTTTAGCGACGCTTACGCCTTGTTGACGGAGCCAAACTCCTCCATGAGCTCCTTGGTGCGGGCAACGATGTTGTCGCGACCAGGCTTGAGGAGCTTGCGGGGGTCAAAGCCCTTGCCCTGCTGATCCTTGCCAGCCTCGATGTACTCGCGAACGCCCTTGGCGAAGACGAGCTGCAGGTCGGTGTTGACGTTGATCTTGGAGATACCCAGGGAGATGGCCTTCTTGATCTGATCCTCGGGGATGCCGGTGCCACCGTGCAGAACGAGGGGCAGGTCACCGGTCTCGGCCTTGATCTCACCCAGACGCTCGAAGGAAAGGCCAGCCCAGTCGGCGGGATACACGCCGTGGATGTTGCCGATACCGCAGGCGAGGAAGTCGACGCCCAGGTCAGCAATCTGCTTGCACTCAGCGGGGTCAGCGAGCTCGCCGTTGGAGGTCACGCCGTCCTCGGTGCCGCCGATGCCGCCGACCTCGGCCTCGATGGACATGCCCTTGGAGTGGGCAAGCTCAACGAGCTCCTTGGTGCGGTCGAGGTTAAGCTGGAAGGTCTCCTCGTGAGAGCCGTCATACATGATGGACGTGAAGCCGGCCTCGATGCACTTGAAGCAGTCCTCGTAAGAACCGTGATCGAGGTGAAGGGCGACGGGAACGGTAACGCCCGTGGCCTCGACGGCAGCCTTGACCATGTCGGCGCAGACCTTGAAACCGCCCATCCACTTAGCGGCACCAGCGGTGCACTGAAGGATCAGCGGAGACTTGGCCTCCTCGGCGGCCTGGAGAATAGCCAGGGTCCACTCGAGGTTGTTGGTGTTGAAGGCACCGAGACCGTACTTGCCGGCCTCGGCCTTCTTGAGCATGTCTGCTGCGTTGACGAGCATAAAAGAAACCTCCTGTAAGGTTGCTCCGATAACGCCTGAGATTTTACCACGACATACCCGAGCATAAACGTTCGTTTGTTCACGAATACCATCCGATTGGACAAATTTTGACCGTTTGCCCCACAGAATCGACCCACTGGGGAAAATAGCTTGACGATTGAGCGGTCTTCGTGGTTCAAAAGACGGCTTCGAGCCTACATCTGCATAAACGGGTTCTGCATAAGTTCGCGCGCCATCGTGGTCGAATCGCCATGGCCCGTCAAGCAAACGGTATCGGGCGGAAGCGTCTTGGCAAGTTTGGAGAGCGAGCGCATAATCGCCGCCTCGTCACCGCCGGAAAGATCGGTACGACCGTGGCTACCCGGGAAAAGCGTGTCGCCCACAAAGGCGATGTTCCCCTGCTCGGTCGCGGCGAACAGGACGATGCCGCCCGGCGTATGCCCCGGCGTCTCGATCACCTGCAGGCAGACGTCGCCCACCTCGATTGTATCGCCCTCGGCAAGCAAGCGCGTCGGCTCACCCGGATCGGGCGTCTCGATACCCCACATGGCGCGCTGCTCCTCGATATTTGCGCGAGGTACCGTCACGTCCTTAGCGCACAACTCATATAGTGCGCTGTCGCCAACGACAGCTCGAACCCCGGCAACCCCGCCAACATGGTCGGCATGACCGTGCGTGCAGACAGAGCCGAGTACGCGCACCTCGGGATGCGCGGTGCGGATATGCTCCACAAGACGCTCGCCCTCCCACGCCGGATCGACGATTAAGCACTCGTCATTCGAAATCACGGCGTAACTGTTGGTCTGAATCGGGCCGTTGACGAGCGCCTCAATCGAAGCCGCACCTCGGGGTGTCAGGTCCAAAGTCATATCGCCCATGCGCATACCCTCCTTCTAAAATACGTTCGAGGCACCAAACGATGCCTCGAACGTAACCAATATCTGTGATGCTGAGAGGCTCTCGCACCTACACACGACGCTTGAGCTGAGCTCCGCCTTCGCCGGGCATAAGACGGCGAGCGTCGTAGACCGAATCGACACTGCTGATGGAAGCAAGCAGCGGATCCAGACCACTCGCGTCCGAGATCTCGACCATAAAGCGCAGGGTTGCAATACCCTCGCGGTTGGTCGAGGTGGCGGCGGAAAGGATATTGCCGCCTGCATCGCCAATGGCAATGGTGACATCCTTGAGCAGGCCCATGCGGTCCAGGCACTCGACCACGATCTCGACCTGGAAGAGGGTGTCGGCAGCGCCGTCCCACTCCACATCGATCATGCGCTCGGGATGTTCCATAAGACCCTTGACGTTAGGGCAGTTGGCGCGATGCACCGAAACGCCGCGACCGCGCGTGATGAAGCCGACGATGTCGTCGCCCGTCACGGGGTTGCAGCAATGAGCCAGACGGACCAGCAGGCCGCTGTTGCTCTCGCCCTTGACGATAATGCCGTTACTGGCGCTCTTGCCGCGCTTTTGCGGCTTGCGGTTGGAGCCGCGAGCGGGCTGCTTCACGACCTCGGCGATAGCCTCGGCCTTGGTGAGCTGTTCCTCGGGCTTGGGGTCCAAGATTTGCTCGACCTTATTGCCCACAGCGCGCGGGGCAACCTTGCCGGCGCCGACGGCGGCAAACAGGTCCTCGAGCTGCTTGAAGTTAAACTGCTCCGCCACGGCGTTGAGTGCACGCGTCGAACGCGGCGTAGAAATGCCATAGCCACGCTTACGCAGGTCCTTGGCCAGCATATCGCGACCGGCGGCAGCGTCGTCGTCCTTGGTCGCAGCGGCAAAATAGCGGCGGATCTTTGACTTGGCGGAAGGTGTCTTAACGATCTTGAGCCAATCGCGCGACGGCTTGGAACTCTTGTTAGTCAGGATTTCAACGCGGTCGCCCGTCTTGATCTCGTGCGTGAGCGGAGCCACCGCACCGTTGATTTTGGCGCCGACGCAGTGGTTTCCCACCTCGGTGTGAACGGCATAGGCAAAGTCGAGCGGCGTGGAGCCGGCACGAAGCGCCATGACCTCGCCTTTGGGCGTGAAGACAAAGATCTCCTGATCGAAGAGGTCGACCTTCAGCGAGTGCAGGTATTCCTTGGCATCGGTGATCTCGTCGGAAGCCGCCCAATCGAGCGAATGCTTGAGCCAGTTGATCTGGTCGTCCAAACGTTGAGCGTCATTGGTCTTGGAAGCAGACGATCCGCCCGACTTCTTATATAGCCAGTGGGCGGCAATGCCGTATTCGGCCTGCTCATGCATCTCGTAGGTTCGAATCTGAATCTCGAGCGGACGAGCCGTAGGGCCGATGACCGTCGTGTGGAGCGACTGGTAGTTATTGACCTTAGGCATGGCGATATAGTCTTTAAAGCGACCAGGCATGGGGTGCCACAGCGTATGCACCGCACCGAGCGTGGAGTAGCAATCGCGCACCGAATGGGTAATTACACGCAGCGCCACCAGGTCGTAGATCTCGGAGAACTCCTTGCCCTTGCGCTTCATCTTTTGGTAGATGGACCAATAGTGCTTGGAGCGGCCGTTGATCTGGAAGTCCTCCAGACCAATGCGGTTGAGCTCATCGGTAAGCGTCTTGATGGTCTCGGCAAGGTAGCGCTCGCGGACCTCGCGCGACTCAGCCACCATGCGCGCGATGCGCTGGTAGGCATCGGGCTCCAGGTAGAAGAAGGACAGGTCCTCGAGCTCCCACTTAATAGAGCTCATGCCCAGGCGGTCGGCCAAGGGCGCGTACACGTCCATGGTCTCGCGAGCCTTAAACAGGCGACGATCCTCGCGCAGGGCCGCCAGCGTTCGCATGTTGTGCAGACGATCGGCAAGTTTAACGATGATGACGCGGATGTCCTTGGACATGGCGAGGAACATCTTGCGCAGCGTGAGCGCCTGCTTCTCGTCCATGCTGTCGACTTCGATGTTGGTGAGCTTGGTCACGCCATCGACGAGCTCGGCCACCGTATCGCCAAACAGGCCGGAAACATCGGTGAGCGAGGTCTCTGTATCCTCGACGGTATCGTGCAGCAGCGCGGCACACACCACATCGCAGTCCATCTTGAGATCGACCAAAATGATGGCAACCTCGACGGGATGGTTAATGTACATCTCACCCGAGCGGCGCTTTTGGTTGCAGTGCTTCTCGGCGGCAAAGCAGTAGGCCTGCTCAACCTTAGAAAAGTCGTCCTCATTCATATATTTGAGGCACAGACGCTCCAGCTTGTCGTAGCTGTCCGCCATAATCTCGGGCGGCAGCTCATCGGCATGCTTATAGTGCTCCATCTCCGAAAACGGCTGGAGGGTGGAATCATGGGCGGTACGGGCTGCGGCATCCATCGAGGTCCCCTTCCCCTAGGCCCGCGGTACGATCGGGCGGTTAACTTTGGCTAGCATATCAGAAGCGCACGAATCGAGCGCCCAGCTCCGGAAAGCCGAAAACTCCATGCGCGAGCGCAAGCCCTCCAAATAGCGAATTGACCTGCTCAATTGCACGCGGCCGGGGTTTTCGGCCATCGCGATGCGACGCGTATCGTCAAACCCCGAAACGCGACAGAAACCAAGCTCTTCGAAGATTCCCAGGCCGCTTTCCACCGAACGCTCGTCGACCGGCGTGCGAGCATCGATGGCAAGGCACATCTGCGCGATGTCGATATCGCTCGCGCTAAAGGAATCGTCCCCGGTTTTGCCGCGGTTGGAGCGCCACATGGTCTGCAGCGCGCGATAGAGCGTGACGAGCTCGTCGCGCTCGGGCGCATAGCAGTCGAGCAGGCGCTCGTTAATGCGGGCGTCGCGCGACGAATAGAGCAGATGGATCACGGCGGGCTGGCCATCGCGGCCGGCACGTCCGCTCATCTGGTTGAACTCGATGGCGCCAAACGGCATGTGGTAGAGCACGACATGGCGGATATCGGGCAGGTTGACACCCTCGCCAAAGGCGGAGGTCGAAACGATGCAGCTGAGGCTTCCGTCTCGGAATGCTTCCTCCACGCGACGGCGATCGGAACGCGCAAGCCCCGCGTTATAGAACGCGATATGGGTTGCGCAATCGGGCACACGCTTGCGCAACGTCTTGGCGAGCGCCACGGACTGGTCGCGCGAATTGACGTAAATGACGGTCTTCTCCCCCGTCGCCACGATCGACACTAAACGGTTCTCGCGGCTCGCAAGATCTCGGTCGTCCTCGAGCTGCAGGTTCTCGCGCACCGTCTCGTCGACCACCGTGCGAGTGATCGGCAACATGCGGGCAAGCTCGGCCACGACCGGAGCCGTCGCGGTGGCCGTCGCAGCCATAACGACCGGGTCGCCCAGGGCTTTGAGGATATCGGGCATGTCAAGATAGGCGCTACGGTCGCCGCCCTTGGCAAGGCCGGCGTGGTGCGCCTCATCGATAACGACAAAGCCGATGCGGCCCGAACGCGCGAAGCGGTCACGGTGGATAGATAGGAACTCGGGCGTCGTGAGCACGATACCGGTGCGGCCCGAAGCTAGGCCGGCGAACACGTCATCGCGTGCGGCCTCCACGGTCTCGCCGGTCAGCACGCCAACGCCAATGCCAAGCGATGCCATCGTCGACGAGAGGTGATAGGCCTGGTCGGCAACAAGCGCACGCAGCGGATAGACAAAGATGCTCGCACGTCCGCGAAGCACCGCCTCACGCGCGGCATGCACATGGAAGATGAGCGACTTGCCGCGGCCCGTTCCCATAACCGCCAAGACACTCTGGTGATCGGCCAAGGCGTCGAGCGCCTCAGCCTGCGCGCGGTGCGGCTGGTTCGATCCGATAAAGCTATGGATAAGCGAGCGCGTGAGCTCGGTATAGGAAAGCTGGGCGAGCGTCTCGCGCTTGCGCGACTCCAGGCGCAGGCCGGAATCCGTCGGCTGCACGCCACGACGAAGCTCGCATGCCGGATCGTCGACGCTGGGCAGCGTGGTATCGCGGACCAGAACATCCTTGACCATGAGCTTGGGCTTCACACGACCCTGCCAATGCTCGGCAACGGCCTCGAACACCAAGTCGACAGCGCTATCGCAGTTGATGAGCTTATCGATTTGCGGCACGCGGAACATAATGGCCGGCACACTCGCGGCGCCATCGGTCGCCACAAAGCGCATGTGCTCACCGGTTTTGCCCACCACGGCGCGATCACACATCGTCACGCCCTCGGCAGCCAGCAGCGGCACCTTGTTGCCCTGGCCAAACGGCTCAAGACGGGAAATCTGCTCTATAGTCTCGATATTCAGCTCGGAAAGGTCGACCGTGGCGGCAACCTCGTCGATGTCTTCAAA
>CABUVB010000058.1 GCA_902494815.1 uncultured Collinsella sp.
AAACCCTTTTCTTCGGGCATGGATTGGATCTTTTCAGAGTGGAGGCAATTCTCGGTGTCATTGAGGTCGACATCGTAGTTGAGGCTCCCGATATTAGGGTTGAGCGACGCGACGTCGTCGGTGAGCTTCATGGCGATCCACTGATGGCCGGAAAGTCCGGCGAACAGCCAGGTCTCATTGTTGTCGGCGATGATGATCTGGTCGTTGGTGCAGATGCCCTGGTCGTCGACCAAGCTACCGAGGAGCTTGACGCCCTCGCGGGCCGTGGCGCTCTCGCCCAGGATGACGCTGGCATAGCTGTACTCGCCAATGCCAGTTTCCTCGGTGATGGGGTCGGCCTCTTCGGCCTTCTCGTTATAGGAGGTGCTCAACGTGGCAGAGCAGGAGACGCCCTTCTCGTTGATGCCGGCCTCGGAATATGCGTCGTAGCGATCTTCCCACTGCGAGGGGTTGTCGCGAACGAAGGTGTAGCGGTAGGTTGCGCCCTTGGACTTGTATTCAAAACCGGACTCGACCGATGTGTACTCGTTGCCGTCCTTGTGTGCGGGCTCAATGCCAAAGTGCTTGACATAGCGCGGACCGAAGTCTTCGGAACGGCCATAGTACGTGTTGCCGTCTGCCGTGAGCTTGCTACCCATGTAGATCTGGGTGCAGGCGAGCGCCGAAGTCGGCATGGCCATGATGGCCGCTGCTCCAAACGCAAGGCCGCAGCCGAGCTTTTTGAGCGTGTTGACAGGATGAGTAAACCTCATGATCCCTCCCAACTGTTGAGACCCCGCAAAACTGTGCGGAATCTCAGCTAATAAATACATCTATTAGCCTATAGGAAGTCTAAATAGTATTCATCTATTTCGATGAAATACTCGATGAGCGTCCTAAAATATGCGATGAACGGACAATAATACTCATTATCTAGCTTTATTTAAATAAAGACTCACTGCAATTACTGTATCTGAATAAAGTGCCTTGCACGGGGCACGAAGAAAAATCCCCCGCTGTCTGGCAAATGCATAAACAACGGGGGAAATGATAATTGGATGAATATCATACCAATGTGGAATTACTTCTTCCGGCGGTGGATCACGTTGATCGCATAGCCGATGAGCATGGCCAGAACAATGACGATAAAGCCGGGCAGGGGAGTGTCGTTCATGGGGTCCTCCTATTTTCCGAGTGGGGAGAATTCGTCGACGATGAGGTCGAGGCATTGCGGAAGTGCGCGGGCGCCAAAGACGCCCGAGTTGCTGGAGATGATCTCGCCATCGAACTGCATGCCCAGCGACGGCGTGCAGGTGATCTTGGCTTCTTTGGTCTGGATGATCTTGAACTGCGGGCGGCCGAGCACCTTGCCGGCGGGGTCGAGTGCGGCGGTGATCACGGTGGGCAGGAGCTGGACGGTTTTTACGGGCTCGATGACCGCGATGTCGACCATGCCGTCGTTCATACGGCAATCGGGGAACAGGTTGATGTCGTTTTGAATGACCGAGGTGTTGCCGGCCATACAGCAGATGCCATCGAGCTCCTCGACAATGCCGTCATGCTCAATCGTAAAGTGCGCCACCGTGGGGTTGGGTGTGGCGAGCGCGGAGAGGAAGTAGGCGATCTCACCGATGTCGTTTTTGGTGGGAGCGGCTTTCATCATGATCTCGGCGTCGAAGCCCGAGCCGGCGATGATGATAAAGCCGTGGCGCTTTTCGTTGCCGTTCTCGTCGAGCCAAAAGAGCTCACCCATGTCGACTTTGACCGTGCGACCGGCACGGCAGGCCTTGGCGAGCGCCGCTGCCTCGGGGGCATTGCCGATGTTGTTGAAGAACAGGCAGGCTGTGCCGGAGGGGAAGACGAGCGTGGGGACACCGCACCCGCGCATCTGGTCGAGCACGTTGGAGACGGTGCCGTCGCCGCCCGAAACGACCACGCGATCAAACTCGCGCACGTCTGCCACGGCATCCTCGGGCTCCATGCCATCGCCGATAAAACGCATCACGACCTCGTCGCCGCCCTGCGCGAGGGCGTGCGTGAATGCGTAGATTTCATCTGAGCTGGGGCCCGATGCCGGGTTGTGGATGATAAGGCAGCGCATACTTACGTTCCCGTTCTGTGACTAACCGAGTATAGTTGTAAGGCAATGCCGATATCCTACCCGTGTTTTTCGGGCCTAACCTTATTCGATGGGTTGATATGTACATTTCCACACATCAGGCTCTACTCGACTTTTGCCAGCGCGCCCGTGAGTTCGACGCGATTGCCGTCGATACCGAGTTTTTGCGCGAGCGCACGTTCCATCCGCGTCTGTGCCTGGTTCAGATTGCCACCCCTGCCGAGAGCGTCGCGGTCGATCCCCTGGTAATCGACGACCTATCGCCGCTGGCCGAGCTTATGGCCGACGAGAGCGTGACCAAGGTCTTCCACGCGTGCTCGCAGGATATGGAGGTCATGCTCCATACCGTGGGCGTGCTGCCACGACCGATTTTCGATACGCAGGTCGCCGCCGCCTTTTTGGGCGAGCGCCAGCAGATTTCGTATGGCGCGCTCGTGCAGACGTTTTGCGGCGTCTCGCTGCCCAAGACCGAGTCGCTGACCGACTGGTCGCGTCGCCCGCTGACCGATAAGCAGATTGAGTACGCGATTGATGACGTCAAGTACCTGATCGTCGCCTATACCGAGATGATGAGCCGCCTGCGCGAGCTGGGCCGTGTGGACTGGGTGCTCGACGAGCTGCGCCCGCTAGCTGACGAGTCGCACTATCGCGCCGATCGCCACGAGGCGTTCCGCAAGGTCAAACGCATCAATTCGTGCAGCCGTCACCAGTTGGGCATCGCGCGCGAGCTCGCCGCCTGGCGCGAGGACCGCGCCGAGCGCCGTAACATCCCGCGCAAGTGGGTCATGTCCGACGACACGCTGCTTGCGCTCGTTAAGCGCAATCCCGTGCGCGTTGAGGAGTTCCGTAGCATTCGCGGTACCGATCAGTTGGGGGAGCGTGACGTGGACGGTGCGCTCATGGCTATCAAGCGCGGCGCGAGCTGCCCGCACGATCGCCTGCCGCTCATGGTGCGCGGACATCGCCAGATCTCTCCGGAGTTGGAGAGCGTGACGGACCTGATGTATGCGCTCATCCGCCTGGTTGCCGAGCGCTCGGGCGTGGCGACCTCGGTCATTGCCTCGCGCGATGACCTGGCCGACTATATTGAGCATCCCGAGCAGAGCCCCCTGCGCGAAGGCTGGCGCTTTGAGCTCGTGGGCTCGCGTCTGGACGATCTGCTCTCGGGCAATATGGGGTTGACGGTGAAGGACGGCAAAATCGAGCTCCTGTAGGGAAGCCTAGCCGGTTGAGTGGGTAGAATGCCTCCGACGTGTAACTCGATTCGGAGGAATTCGCATGCCTTATTACTATGGTTACGGCTTTGGCATCGACCCGCTGTACCTGCTGGTTGTTCTTGTCTGCACGGTGCTTGGCCTTGCCGCACAGAATTATATCAACTCGACGTACAAAACCTGGTCCAAGGTTCGCTCGGACGGCGATACGGGTGCCACGGTCGCTCGTCGCATGCTCGATGCCAACGGTTGTAGCGTCGTGGGTATCAAGGGTGTCGCTGGCGAGCTCACCGATCATTACAACCCGCAGGACAACAACCTGTATCTGTCGGATGCCAACCGTTCGGGCGGGTCGGTCGCAAGTGTTGCCGTCGCCTGCCACGAGGCGGGCCATGCCGCCCAGCGTCAAAGTGGTTACGCCATGATGAAGGTACGCACCGCTTTGGTCCCCGTCGTCAACTTTACCCAGAACACCTGGACGATCGTGCTGCTCATGGGCCTGTTCATGAACATCGCGGGTCTCACGGCCCTCGCGCTGGTCTTCTTCTCGTTTAGTGTGCTGTTCCAACTCGTTACGCTGCCGGTCGAGATCGATGCCAGTCGCCGCGCCGTGGCGTATATCGAGCAGTCGGGTATGAGTTCCAAGCAGGTCAACGGCGCCAAGAAGGTGCTGACGGCAGCCGCGCTCACCTATGTGGCCGCAGCGCTCACCTCGATTATTCAGCTGCTCTACCTGATGGCCCGCTACAACAGAAACTCCAACCGATAACAAATAGGCTTGACAGGCGCCGTGGGGATTTGTGTCCCTGCGGCGCTGTACTATGTGTTGGACTTGAATTTGCGCAGGGCCGGAGCCCCTGTGCACGATAACGAAAGGGGGCTGCGTGGCAGGCTGGAATCTAACCGGCAATACCGTTTCAGCCGAGTTCGACGGATCGGACGAGCAGGAGCGCAAAGAGCTCAGCGTGAGCCAAGCGGTGGAGATCGCCGCCGGCGCGCTCGATGCCATTCCGCAGCTGAGCGTTTTGGGTGAGGTCACGGGTTTTCGTGGTCCCAATGCCCGAAGCGGCCACTGCTACTTCCAAATCAAGGACGACTCGGCGGCCGTCGACTGCATCATCTGGAAGGGCGCCTACCTTAAGCGCACCTTCGACTTGCGCGACGGCATGCAGGTGAGCTTTAAGGGCAACTTCAATCTCTACAAGCCCACGGGTCGTATGAGCTTCGTCGCCCGCTCGTTCTCGCTGGCGGGGGAGGGCTTGCTGCGTCAGCAGGTGGCTCAGTTGGCCGAAAAGCTGCGTCGCGAGGGCCTGATGGACGAGGCGCGCAAACGTCGCATTCCGGTGTTTTGCTCGCGTGTGGCGGTCGTCACCTCGCTTTCGGGCGCCGTAATCGACGACGTTAAGCGCACATTGCGCCGTCGCAACCCGCTCGTCGAGCTTGTCTGCGTGGGCGCAAAGGTCCAGGGCGAGGGTGCGCCGGCAGAGCTTATTGAAGGCTTGCGCCGCGCCGCTGCCATTACGCCGGCGCCCGATTGCATTTTGCTCGTGCGTGGCGGCGGTTCCTTCGAGGACCTCATGACCTTTAACGACGAGGAGCTTGCCCGTGCGGTGGCAGCCTGTCCCGTGCCCGTGGTGACGGGCATTGGGCATGAGCCCGATACCTCGATCTGCGACATGGTGAGCGACCGTCGCGCCTCCACGCCAACGGCAGCGGCAGAATCGGTGGCGCCGGCTATGACGGAGTTGGCCGACGTGCTCGAGACGCGCCATCAGCGTCTGGGCGCCGCGATGGCTTCGATGATCGGGTCGGATCAGGTCGATCTGGAAATGCTCGACCAGCGCGGTCGTCGTGCCTGGGACACCTATACGGCTCGTCTGGGCGACGCGCTCGATGCGGCCGCGTGCCGCCCGTGCCTCAACGACCCAACGTTTATGGTCGAGCGTCGCGAGTCTGAGCTTGCCCTGACGGCCGATCGTCTGTCCGGCGCCATAACGCGTTCGGTTGGGGCCTTCCGCTCCAACTTCGAGCGTCTGCCCGAGCGCTTGGTCGCAAGCACCTCAGGGCTCGATGGCAAGCGCCATGCGCTCACGCTTGCGAGTTCCCGTCTGGAGCATCAGGGGCGCACAATGCTCAACAAGTCAGCGTCCGACTTGGGCCGTGCAGCGGCTTCGCTCGATGCCCTGTCGCCGCTCAAGGTACTTGCCCGCGGTTACTCCATCGCGTACAGCGATGATGGGGTGGCTACGAGCGCCAAGACCTTTAAGCCGGGCGACGCCATCCGCGTGCGCATGGCAGACGGTAACGTTGCGGCAACGGTCGATACGGTCGAGTAGGCCGCGTTTCATAGCGATAAACCTTTAGGAAAGGAAACAGATATGGCAGAGAAGACCCCGGTCGAGCAGCTTACGTACAAGCAGGCTTCGCAGGAGCTGGAGCTCATTATCCGCAGCCTGGAGTCGGGCGATATGGAGCTCGAGGAGTCGCTCGAGAGCTACACCCGCGGCGTCGAGCTCCTCAAGAGCCTGCGCACCCGCCTGTCCGATGCCGAGCAGAAGGTCTCGGTGCTCCTGAAGGACGTCGACGGCAACGACGTGCTCGCCGACGGCGAGGCCGCCAACACCGACGACAACCTCTCGTTCTAACCATCTCGACCAAATATAATTACCTTGGTCTGTAAGAAAGGAACCAGCTATGTGTGATTGCATCTTCTGCAAAATCGCCAACCACGAGATCCCCTCGACCGTTGTCTATGAGGACGACCAGGTCATCGCGTTCGACGACCTTAACCCCCAGGCGCCGGTCCACACGCTCGTGATTCCCAAGAAGCACTACAGCGACATCGCCGACAACGTGCCTGCCGAGACCATGGGCGCCATGGCTCACGCCATCCAGGAGGTCGCCAAGGCCAAGGGTCTGGAGGACGGCTTCCGCGTCATCTCCAACAAGGGCGTCAACGCCGGTCAGACCGTCATGCACTTCCACATGCACGTCCTCGGCGGCAAGAACCTGGGCGAGAACCTCATCTGAGGACGCCTCTTCCGTGCAATGAAACGGAAGCTCAGGCACCGATAACTTATATATCAACGCAATAAACCCGAGCGCGAGGGCGTTTGGGTTTATTATTGAAGCGTATGTAACCTGGCGGCGCCACACCGCCTGTTAGTAGGGAGACACATGAACGTTCTGGTCGTCAACGCAGGATCTTCGACCCTTAAGTATCAGGTCATCGATACCAAGTCCCACAAGGTGTCCGCAAAGGGCTCCTGCGAGCGCGTCTGCTTTACCGGCGGTACCTTCACCCACGCTGCCAACGGTTCCAAGAAGGTGACCGAGAACATCGAGTTCCCCGACCACAAGGTCGCCATCGAGGTCGTCCTGAAGGACCTCGAGGCCAACGGCGTCAAGATCGAGGGCATCGGCCACCGTATCGTTCAGGGCGGTTGGTACTTCGGCGATTCCTCCCTCGTCGACGAGGACGTCCTCGCCAAGATCCGCGAGGTCGCTCCGCTCGCCCCGCTGCACAACAACCCCGAGGCCAACGTTATCGAGTACTGCCTGGAGCAGTATCCCGACCTGCCCAACGTCACGGTCTACGACACCGCTTTCCACTTCAACATGCCCGAGGTCGCCAAGACCTACGCCCTGCCCAAGGATGTCTGCGACAAGCTGCACATCCGTAAGTACGGCGCCCACGGCACCAGCTACCGCTATATCTCCAAGAAGGTTGCCGAGATGACCAACGGCGAGGCTCGCAAGGTCGTCGTGTGCCACATCGGTTCCGGTGCTTCCCTGTGCGCCATCGAGGACGGCAAGTGCATGGACACCACCATGGGCTTGACGCCGCTCGACGGCGTCATGATGGGCACCCGCTGCGGCTCCATCGACCCTGCTACCGTGTGCTACCTGCAGCGCGAAGGCGGCTACACCTTCGACGAGGTCGACGAGATGATGAACAAGAAGTCCGGCCTTTTGGCTGTGACCGGCGGCAAGACCAACGACTGCCGCAACGTTGAGGAGCTCGCCGCTGCTGGTGACCCCGAGGCTCAGCTCGCCTTCGATATGTTCGTCTACAAGATTGCCGCTAAGGCCGCCGAGATGGCCACCTCCATGTGCGGCATGGACACCCTGGTCTTTACCGCCGGCATCGGCGAGCACGCTCCGGCCGTTCGCGCTGGCGTGGCCGACCGTCTGGCCTTTATGGGCGTCAAGATGGATCACGCCCGTAACGCCCTGCGTGGCGACGGCGCTTGGTGCCTGTCCGCCAAGGATTCCAAGGTCAAGATCTTCGTCATCCCCACGGATGAGGAGTTCATGATCGCCTCCGACGTCGAGCGCATCGTCAACAGCAAGTAATTGCAAGAGGGGAGGGGCTGGACGACCAAGTGCCGTTCAGCCCCTCTTTTGCGCTCGTTTGGCGATATGTCTGATAGCTATTTATCAAGATGTGATAACTTCTTATTAAAATGCGGTCGCCTTAAGAGGTCTGCGTCGACCGTATTGCACTGCAAAGGAGTCTCATGAACGTACTTGTTGTCAACGCCGGCAGCTCAAGTCTTAAATACCAGCTTTTGGATACCGATACCCGCGAGGTTTTCGCCAAGGGCAACTGCGAGCGTATCGGCTCGGACATGGGTATCTTTGGTCATTCCGAGAACGGTGGCGCCAAGCAGACCGAGGAGGTTCCCTTCCCCGATCATCGCTCTGCTATCGCTCGCGTGCTCGAGGAGCTCGAGAAGACCGACTTTACGATCGATGGCATCGGCCACCGTATCGTTCAGGGCGGCTGGCACTTTGATGATTCCGCAGTCGTTGACGACGAGGTCATGGCTAAGATCCTTGAGGTGGCCCCGCTCGCCCCACTGCACAATTACGGCGAGGCCGCGGCAATCGAATACTGCCGCGAGAAGTATCCGGAGCTGCCCAACGTGGCCGTCTTCGACACCTCGTTCCACATGACCATGCCCGAGGTTGCCTACACCTACGCGCTGCCCAAGGACGTGTGCGACAAGTACCATGTGCGCAAGTACGGCGCCCACGGTACGAGCCACCGCTACGAGTGGATGATGGCAAAGGAGATTCTGGGCTCGTGCTGCCACCGTCTGCTTTCGTGCCATCTGGGCAACGGCGCTTCGCTCGCCGCCATTGAGGACGGCGTTTGCCGCGACACCACGATGGGGCTCACGCCGCTCGACGGCCTGATGATGGGCACCCGTTGTGGTTCCATTGACCCTGCCACCGTGTGCTACCTCCAGCGCGAGGGCGGCTACAGCTATCAAGAAGTCGATGACATGATGAACAAGCAGTCTGGTCTGCTTGCCATCTCGGGTATCTCCAACGACGCCCGCGACATCCGTACGCGCGCCTCCGAGGGCGACGAGCGCTGCCTGCTCGCTTTCGATATGTTCGCCTACAAGGCTATGCAGCAGGCCGGCTCCATGATTGCTTCTATGGCGGGCGTGGATACCATCACCTTTACCGCCGGCATCGGCGAGAACGACTGGTCGATCCGCAAGGCCTTCTGCGACTGCTTTGAGTGGCTGGGCGTGCGTATCGACAACAACAAGAACCGCGAGGCCGTGGGCAACGGTCCGCAGGTCATCAGCGCCGCCGGCTCTTCCGTCACGGTCATGGTCATCCCCACAGACGAGGAATACATGATCGCCCACGACGTCGAGCGTCTGACCAAGAACAACTAACGCGCGCATTTGCAAGTAAACGACAGGCCTCCAGAGTAACAGCTCCGGAGGCTTTTTTACTAGTAGGCGGACGGCGGAAACCCCATCCCATTTCGAGCGCAAATTCTGGGACACGCTTTCCGATTGGGGCACGTTGCGGAAAGTGCGACCCGCAATAAAGCAAAATTCCGTCCCGCAGTTTCCCAAACAGCCCTCAAGCGGAAGCTACAGCCCACAATCCGCCCCCAAACCGGGACACACTTTCCGGTGGGCCAGACATCGAACCGCAGCCAACATTTCGGTCCCAAAGTGACCATCACCAGCAACGCCTGCGCTTCCAACAACGGCATCCAATCATTCAGATCTTCAGCCCCAGCTCGCAGCCAAGCCGCCGTCCATTCCAGATGCCCTGAATGCTACGTGGCGGTAGAAGGCCGTACGGGCTAACCCCTGAAAACAATCCGCAGACCAGAAACGCCCCCGTTCGTAGCTCCGGAGGAGCAGAACGGGGGCGTTTCATTGGTCGAGGACGTTTTCAGGGGTTAGCCCGTACGGCCTTCGGGCGAGTGCGTCCGCTACTCAGCCATCTGAGCCTGGACGGCGGTGATGGCCACGACACCCACGATGTC
>CABUVB010000059.1 GCA_902494815.1 uncultured Collinsella sp.
CGGGTTGACGCCCGTCTGGGTCACGTAGTGCATGCGCAGGCGGCGCTTGCCGTCCACCACGGTGTGGCCGAACTCGCGCAGGTCAGTGAGGAACGTGTTGAGGCGCGAGGTGCTGATCTTTTGCGAGCGCGTCTTTTCGGCGGCGTCGACCATCGCCCAGATCTTTTCGACGCTGCGGCCGGTCAGGGCCGAAATGCGTAGGTACTGGGCCCAGGGAGCCATGACGCCCAGGCGGCGGTCAACGGTCTCCATGCAGGCCTCGCGTTTGCGGTCGTCGTCGAGCAGATCCCACTTGTTGAGCAGCACCACGATGGCGCAGCCGCGCTCGATGGCCAAGCCCATGACCTTCTGGTCCTGCTCGGTGACGCCCACGGAGGCATCGACGACGAGCAGCGCCACGTCAGCGCGGTCGATGGCGCGCAGGCCGCGGACCATGGAGTAGTACTCGATGTTCTCGTACACGGTGCTCTTCTTGCGAATGCCCGCGGTGTCGACCATGCGGTAGTGCTTTCCGTTGCGCTCGACGACGGTGTCGATAGCATCGCGCGTGGTGCCGGCGATGTTGGACACGATGGAGCGGTCGGCGCCCAGGATGCGGTTGAACAGCGAGGACTTACCGGCGTTGGGGCGGCCGATGATGGCCACATTCAGCGCGTCGGGGAACGCGTCGGCGACCTCGTCCTCCTCCTCGGGCAACAGGGCTACGATGTCGTCGAGCAGGTCGCCCGTGCCGTGGCCGTGCAGGGCCGAGAGCGGCGTGGGCTCGCCGATTCCGAGCGAATAGAACTCCCAGATGCTGTCGTTCTCGCGATCGGGGTTGTCGAGCTTGTTCACCAGCAGAAAGACCGGCTTGTCGCAGCGCTTGAGCATGCGGGCGACCGACTCGTCCTCCTCGGTGACGCCGGTGCGGCCATCGACCACAAACAGGATGACGGCTGCTTCCTCGGCGGCAGCAAGGGCCTGGTCGCGGATGGACGTGGCAAAGACGTCGTCGCTCTTGAGCGGCTCGATTCCGCCCGTGTCGACGATGGTGAACTCACGGCCGTTCCAGTCGGCCGTGTGATACGAGCGGTCGCGCGTGACGCCGCGGGACTCGTGGACGATGGCGTCCGAGGTCTGGGCCAGGCGGTTAACGAGCGTGGACTTGCCCACGTTGGGGCGTCCGACGACGGCGACGATAGGTTTCATCTGCTCTCCTTTAATGGGTAGGGTCAGCGGGAATAGTTGAATTGGCGGGCGTTGTGCCAAGGATGTGCTCCAGGGTATCGAGCAGCTCATGCGGCATGGTCGATACCACATGAACCTCGGCGCCGCGACCGGTAAGGCTTGCGAGTAATTCGTCACGATGATACTCGTCAAGGGTCATACCGTCGGCGTTGAACATGAGCTTAGGCACAAAGAGCATAACCCCCGACAGGTCCTGCGGCAGCTGCTCCAAGATGTCGCAGGCGACGATGAGGCCGGTCACGTCCACGTTGCCGCCAAAGTAGCGGTTTTTGATGGCCGTGACGGTACCGGCAAGGCCCTGCGGCGATTCCACAAAACGCGCCACCGTATCGCGCGCGCTGGCGCCCGAGAGGCACAGCAGACGCTGGCCACGGGTGGCGATTGCCTCGCGAACGCGGCGCAGGCGCTTGGCATCGGCGGCGAGCACGTTGTCGGTCTCGTCCAGATAGGAGCGGATCATGCCGATACCGTCGTAGTACTGCGGGTAGCCGTCGTAAAAGTCTGCCTCGGGAGGATCGATGCCGGCGTCCAGATAGAACTCGTCGCTCATCTGGAAGGTGTGGCGGCCAAAGCGCTCGAAGGCACGGTCCTGGAAAGGCCGGATCATGGCGATAGTCTCGCGCGCCAGCTCGGGCTTGTCGCTGTAGGACCAGCTAAAACGGTTCTGATGCTTGGTAAAACCGAGCGGCACAATGCCCAGGCTGGTGATTTGCTCGTGCTCCTCGCAGAAACGCAGGGTCTTTTCCAGCTCCTCGCCGTCGTTCATGCCGGGACACAGCACAATCTGGGCGTGGATCTCAATCCCAGCATCCATGATGGTCTCGAGTACGTCCATGCCGCGCTGGGCGTTGCGGCCCATCATGCGGCGGCGGATGTCGGGGCTTACGGCATGGACCGACACGTTCATGGGGCTCATGTTGCGTTGGATGACGTTTTGCACATCTTCGTCGGTGAGGTTGGTCAGCGTGACGAAGTTGCCCTGCAAAAAGCTTAGGCGGTAGTCATCATCGCGGATGTAGAGCGTGGAGCGTCCGCCCTTGGGCAGCATGGTCATAAAGCAGAACACGCAGGCGTTTACGCAGGTGCGCATGCCGTCGAAGATGGGGCCATCGAACTCCAGACCCCAGTCCTCGCCGGGAAAGCGATCGAGCTCGACGGGGGTGACGGTGCCGTCGCGCGGATCGAATACCTCCAGCTCGACGGTGTCGTCGTCGGCCTCCCAGAGCCACACAATCATATCGGTCAGTTGCTCGCCGTTGACCGTGAGCACGCGCATGCCCGGCTCGACACCCACATCCCATGCGGGTGATTCGGGGCGCACGTTTTTAACGAGCGCGCCCTCACCCGGCTCGGGGTCGCGGCTGCGCCCGTAATCGGCCACCTCGGCGGCGTATGCGGGTACGGTCTGGTCCATGATTAGCGGCAAAGCTCCTTGATGCGCTCGACGGCGCGCTCGATATGTTCTTGCGGAGTGGAGGCTCCGGCGGTGATGCCGATGTGGTGTGCATTGGCAAACCATGCGGCCTCAATCTCGGATGCTTCCTCGATGTGATGTGTGCGCTCGCAGACATCGGCGCAAATCTGCGCCAGGCGGCGGGTGTTGCCCGAGTTCTTGCCGCCCACAACGACCATGCAGTCGCAGCGGTTGGCAAGTGCGGCTGCTGCCTGCTGTCGCTCGCTCGTAGCGGCGCAGATGGTGTTGATCACGCGCAGCTCCTGTACGCGCGGGGTAATGGAGGCCACAACTTCGGCCAGGTTCTGCGCGGTTTGGGTGGTCTGCACAACCAGGCCCACCTTGCCCTTGAGCGGGAGCGCGTCTGCATCGGCGGCGCAACTCACGACCTGCGCGTCATCGCCGGCATGGCCCAGGATGCCCTCAACCTCGGGATGGCCCGGCTCGCCCACGACGAGCATGCGATAGCCCTCGCGCACCAGGCGCTCGGCTGCCACGTGGACCTTCTTTACGTAGGGGCAGGTGGCGTCGACAACGTCGAGGCCACGCTTGCGAGCGGCCTCAATCACCTGCGGCACCACACCGTGCGCGCGAATGATCACGGTGCCCGATTCGGCGTCGTCCAGGTTCTCGGCAAGACCGACGCCTGCCTCGGCAAGCTCGCGCACCACGATGGGGTTATGGATGAGCGGACCCAGCGTGTGGACCTGAGTGCTCTCTTCCGCCTGCGGGGCGGCCGCCAATGCCATATCGAGCGCGCGCTGCACGCCGTAGCAGGTGCCGGCGTGGGCGGCGATTTCGATGGTGGGGGCGTCTGCCTTGCCGGGCACGGTCTCGGCGGTGTTCATGACTTCCTCGCCCATGGCTAGAACCTACCCGGGTGCTCGGCGCACAGGTCGTCGCGCATGGCGTAGACACGACTCATGGCTTCGGACTCAAACCATGCCAGGCGCTCCTTGCGCTTGAGCTCGGCCGGTGCATCGGATAGTGAGATGGCCTTGCCGGCGCGGATCCAGCACTTTTTGGGGCGCATGAGCTTTTTGCCCGCAGGCGTAATATCGGACCAGCCGCAGATGGCGAGCGGGTTGACAGGCGCCTTGCCCATTTGGGCGATGAGCGCAAAGCCGCCGTGGACCTCGGGCTTGATCTCGCGCGAGCGGATGCGCGTGCCCTCGGGGAAGATCAAGACGTCCTCGCCGCGTTGCAGCGCATGCTGGGCGGCGCGCAGGCACTTCATGTCGGCGGTGCCGCGCTCGACGGGAATGCCGCCCACGCGGCTAAAGGCCCAGCGTACGATCTTGCTCTTAGCAAACTCGGATTTAAAGATGGGGCGAATGCGGCGTCCGCCAAAGAACAACGCCGTCTCCACGGCCAGCAGCTCGGCCATCGAGGTATGGTTGCAGATGACCACGCTGCCGCGGCCTTCCTGGCGCTCAAACAGCAAGTCGCTGTCCTCGACCTTCCAGCGCCACATGAGCTTGGAGAAGACCCACAGGATGCCCATGACTACTGCGACAGTGCCGCGGATGAGCGCCGGGAACTCGGCGTAGGGGGCGTTATAGTAATCCTCGGGCGTCTGCTTAAACAGGCGCATGGGCTACCTCCTTTGGTTGATGAGGCCCTCGATTATCGAGACAACCTCGTCGATGGTGTGGGCGGTGGAGTCGACGTGCACGGCGTCCTCGGCGGGAACGAGCGGCGCGACCTCGCGGCTGCTGTCGAGCTTATCGCGCTGCTTGAGGGCGTCGAGGGTCTTGTCGACCTCGGCCTCGAGCTGCTCTTCGGTGAGCGGCTGGACGTCGTTTTGGTGGCGCTGCAGCACGCGGCGACGGGCGCGCTCGCGCGGGTCGGCGGTCAGGAATACCTTGACCTGCGCGTTGGGGAACACGACAGTGCCGATGTCGCGACCCTCGGCGACGATATCGCGGTCCTCGGCGGCGCGGCGCTGATGGATGAGCATGGCTGCGCGCACGCCCGGGTAGGCCGAGACCTTGGACACGTTGGCGTCGACCTGCGGCGTGCGGATGGCAGCCGAGGCGTCCTGGCCGTCGATGGTCAGGCGGGTGTCCTCGCCGGTACCGTTGGTAAAGCGAATCTCGATCTGCTCGGCGAGGGCGTCGATGGCCGCCTCGTCGTCCAGGTCGATGCCGCGATCGAGCGCGGCGAAGGTGACGGCGCGGTACATAGCGCCCGTGTCGAGCTTGTTAAAGCCCAGCTGGCGGGCAATCTCCTTGGCGATGGTGGACTTGCCGGAACCGGCGGGGCCGTCGATGGCGACGATCATGCAATGCTTCCTTTCGGTGGTTGACTTGCTGGGTTGGGACGCGGGAGCTGCGGCTTGTCGGGTTGTCTAGCTCGTGTAGCGCTCGCGGTAGGTGTTGCGCTTGGGCGCGGAGCCGTGGCTGCCGTGGTGACGCGTGCGACTAGCGGTGTTAGTCGCCGGCGCGGCGCCGCGTTTGGAGCTGGCCTGCTTGGGCGGGATACCGCCGGCCTTCAGGATCTGCACCTCGCGGTCGGTGAGCTCGCGCCACGAGCCTTTGGCAACGTCCTTGAGCTCCAGGCCGGCAAAGTTGCAGCGGTGCAGACGGATCACCGGGTGGTGGATCTTGCTCAGCATGCGCTTGACCTGGTTCTTGCGTCCCTCGCGGATGATGACCTCAACGGCGGTGGTGCGGGGCTTGATGCCCTGTGGGGCCACCGCCTCGGCCTCGCGAGCGTTAATAACACGGCAGATTGCCGGCTGGCACAGGCCGTCGTCGAGCTCGATGCCGCGACGGAGTGGTTCCAAGTCGCGGTCGGACAGTTCGCCGTCAACGAGTGCCTGGTAGGTCTTATAGACGTGCTTGCTGGGGTGCAGCAGATCCTGGGACAGGTCGCCGTCGGTGGTAAAGAGCAAGAGTCCCGTGGTGTCGCGGTCCAGGCGGCCAACCGGGAAGAGCCCTGGAAAGCGGTCGCGCGGGACCAGATCGGCCACGCAAGGGCGCTCCTGCGGATCGCTCATGGTGGTGAGGTAGCCGGTCGGCTTGTAGAGCATCAAGTACACGGCGCCCTGGTTGAGCTTGACGGGCATGCCGTCGACCTCGATATGGTCGCGGTCCACATCGACCTTGGTGCCCAGCTCGGTCGCGACCTGGCCGTTGACGGTCACGCGGCCGGCGGTCATCAGGTCCTCCGAGCCACGGCGGCTCGCCACGCCCGCGCGAGCCAAAAAACGCTGCAGGCGCATGGTGTGCGGGTAGACGGGCTGGGCGTCGCCTACGGGCGTTGTGGCGCCCGTGGCACTTGCAGTGCGCGCCTCCTTGGCTTCGTTAGTCCTCGTCATGCATATCCTCCGAGGTGTCACCGGTGGGCAGAAGCTCTGTGTCATCGGTGTCCTCAACATCGGTATCGATCAGTTCGCGCTCTTCGTCCAGGTCCTCGGCCTGCTCCTCAAGCGTGGACTGAATGCTGCGGCCACTCAGACGCTCGCGGATAAACTGGCGCGACTGCTCGTCGGGGGCAAACTGTTCTAGATCGGGCAGGTCGCGGGTGGAGCGTAGGCCGAACTTTTCCAAGAAGGCGTTGGTCGTGCCGTAGATGATGGCCTGACCGCGCTCGGGGTCGCGACCGAGCTCGCGCACCAGGCCCTTGTCCACGAGCGACGCGATGACGCCATCGGAGTTGACGCCGCGGATGCCCTTGACCACCTCGCGCGTGACGGGCTGGTGGTAGGCGATGACAGCAAGGGTCTCGAGCGCCGCCTGCGACAGCTTTTGCGTGTCCCAGCTCAGCACGTAGGCCTCGACCACATCGTGGTAGGCGGGGTGCGTAAACAGGCGCCAGCCACCGGCGACCTCGCGCAGCTGAAAGCCGCGATTGGCCTCCTCGTACTCAACCTTGAGCTCGGCCAAAAGCGACGCGCACTCGCCCGGGGCGATATCCAGCGCACCTGCCAGCGCGGGCGCGCTCACAGGGTCGCTCGAAACCAGCAACAGCGCCTCGAGGGCGCCTTTGAGGCTGTTTGCCTCCAGCGTGGAAAGGGTTGACATGGTTGGCGCTCCTATTCGGTGAGCTCGGGGCCCTCGCCGGGCACGTATGCCTCGGCGCCCTCGACGCGGTTGATTTGAATGGTTCCAAAGATCTCGTCCTGGCTCAGCGTGAGCGAGCCGCGTTTGGCAAGCTCCAACATGGCCAGGAAGGTGACGACGAGCTGCTCGGTGGTGGCGTCGCCGTCCAGCAGCTCGCGGAAGGTACAGGTTTGGTGCGCCATGGTAAAGCGGTCGACCGAGGCCACCGTCAGGTCGAGCGGCACGCGATGCGGTGCCACGTGCTCGGCCTCCAGCAGGAAGGTCTGGCGCTTGCCGTCTAGGTCGGCGCAGATGACGGCGAGGCCGCGCAGGGTGATGCCGGCCAGGTAGTCGGGCATAAGGCCTAGAAACTCGGGATCGGGGCCGGCCACGCGCGGATGCATGCGGCTCTCGGCCTGCATGCGCGCGCCAAGCGCCGCCGCCGCGCCCTTAAACTGCTTGTAGGCGATCAGACGCTGGATCAGGACCTCGCGCAGGGCGTCGCCGTCGAGCGCACTGAGTTCCTCGAGGTCTTCGTCGTCCTCGTCATCGTCGTCTGTCTTGCGCGGGGCCTCCTGGGGCACCAGCGAGGCAGCCTTGATGTCCAAAAGGGTTGCCGCGACCAGCAAAAAGTCGCTCGCTACGTCCAGGTCCAGCGCCTCGATGCGCTCGGCCTCGGCCAGGTATTGCTCGGCCACCTCGCTAATGGAGATGGCGCCAATATCAACTTTTTGGCGGGTTACCAGCTGCAGCAGCAGGTCGAACGGTCCGCTGTAGACCTGCGTCGACACGCGATACGACATCTTCGACCTCCTTTGACGGCGCCTTCGCGGCGCGGTTTGGGTGCATGCTGTGACCGTTTTGCGCGGTCAACCTGTAAGTTTACCTTAGATGCCGGCGATTGCGAAGTTGAGCAGCCACTCGGCCAGCGGATACACGGTAACGTCGAAATAGCGCCCGATCACGTCGATACCGGTCCACATGGGCAGCAGGTACAGGACCAGGATGAGGATGGGCATGGCGTATTGCTGCAAACGATAGTAGTTGGCGAGCGCCTTGCCTTTGAGGAATGGCACGATAATCGACGAGCCGTCGAGCGGCGGGATCGGGATAAGGTTAAAGAACGCGAGCGACAGGTTGACCACGATAAAGGTGGCGCCGAAGTTCATGATTTGGGATGCCACGGCAAAGGACATGCTGGCGTAGAGGTTGCCGTATGCCGCGTGCATGAGGGCGGCGGCAAGGCATGCCAACGTGATGTTCGATGCGGGGCCGGCCACGCTCACCAGGACCTCGTCGCGCTTGGGGTGCTTGAGGTTGTTGAGGTAGACGGGCACGGGCTTGGCGAAGGCGAATACCGGGCCGCCGGCCGCGAGCATCAGCAGCGGCAGGAGAACGGTGCCAAACGGGTCGATGTGGTTGAGCGGGTTGAGCGAGACGCGGCCGCGCGAACGGGCCGTCTTGTCGCCGAGCGCCCAGGCCGCGGCGGCGTGCGCGCTCTCGTGGATCACGATGCCAACGATGACGGCAACGGCGCTGGCGAGCAGGTTCATGAAGTAGTTGCTGGACATGTCGATCCCCTAGCGGACGCGGCGCGAGGCGCGCGTGAGCAGGTAGTCGATCACAAACAGGAGGACGGCGACGATGGCGTAATCCAGGCGGAACACGCCGCCAAAGGGCGACGTGATGACGCCGTAGCCGGCGATGGCGCTCGGCAGTGCGCGCGAAAGCTCGACGACAAAGCCCACGATCTGCAGCTTGGCGGTGAGGCCGCTAAAGCACAGCAGCACGGTCATCGCGCTCATAAAGATGCCACAGATGCGACAGGCGATGGCGATGATGCTCATCGCCACGGCAGCGGCCTTACGAGAGTTCACGCGCGGTCTCCTCTTCGATCTGGGTGGAAAGCTCCAGCCATTCGTCCTCGAGCTTGGGCAGCTCTTGCTTAAGGGCGTTATATTCCCCCAGCGCGGCGTTGAACTTGTCTTGATCGGCATATAGCTCTTCGCTTGCCATCAATTCCATAAGCTCGTCATATCGGGCGTGCTTTTTGTCGAGCTCGGCCTCGATCTTCTTGAGCTGGTTGCGCACGCCCTTGAGCTTTTTGTTGAGCGCGGCGCGGGCCTGGGCCTCAGCGCGCTTTTGCTCCTTGGTCTTTTTGCCCTCGGATGGCTTGGGGGCCGCAGCGGGGCTGTTGGCCTGAGCGGCGTTGGCTGGTTTGGCGGCATTTTTGCTCTTGCTTGCTACCGGCGCGCTCTCACCTGACGCCTCGGCGGCGGCGCGGGCTGCGAGGTCCTCGCGCTTGTAGAGGTAGTAGTCGTAGTCGCCATCGTAGACCGTGACCTTGCCGTCGCGGATGTCGATGATGCGGTTGGCCACGGCGCGTACCAGGTGCTCGTCGTGGCTGATCAGCACGATGGTGCCGGGGAAGTTTTGAAGGGCGTTCTCGAGCATGTCCACCGAGTCGATGTCCAGGTGGTTGGTGGGCTCGTCTAGGCACAGGAGCGCCTCGGGAGCAACGAGCATCTTGGCGAGCGCCAGGCGCGCCTTTTCGCCGCCGGAGAGGACGCGGACCTGCTTTTCGATTGCGTCGTTGTCGCTAAACAGGAAGGCGCCCAGCAGGCTGCGCTGCTGGGGCACGGTCCACTTGGGCGTAACGGTGTCGATCTCTTGCAGGACGGTGTTGGACTCGGTCATGCCCTCGAGCGCATGCTGGGCATAGTAGGCCACGCCCACGTTGGTGCCCAGATCGCGGGTGCCGGTGGTGGGCGGCTCCAGGCCGGCGAGGATCTTCATGAGGGTGGACTTGCCGGCGC
>CABUVB010000060.1 GCA_902494815.1 uncultured Collinsella sp.
ATCCGCGTGCGTAGAGCACCGGACCCGGCTCTTTTATAATGATGCGAACCGTTTTGCATTTCGAGAGCCGAGATTTGAAGGGAGCGCCACGTGCGCGTACTCAAACGAGCCCTAGCGATCGTGTATCTTGCCGCCGCCATCGTGGCGCTGGGTACGCTTGTCTGCCAGTTCTGGGGACCGTATACGTATCGCTTTATGCTGCTGCTGCGTGACGCCATGCCTCGCGTCGTCGTTACGGTGTGTGCCGCTATCGTGGCGCTTGGCGTGCTCATCGGTTTTTTCCGCCTGATGTTCGCGCGTCGCGAGCCGTCCTGCGTGCATCCGGCGGGGGAGCGCAATATCGAGGTCACGCTCGCAGCGCTTTCCTCGTGCGCCCGTGCCGCGGCAGAGTGCGATGATCGCGTGATGGTTGAGCATATCGAGGCACGCGTTCAAGGCTCCGACGAGTCGCGCGTTCGTTTTAAGGTCGAGGCCATCGCGCTCGATGACAAGGACGTTGCCGCTCTTGCCACCTCGATGCAGCAGCGCATCGAGAAGGCCTGCGACACCATGCTCGGCACGCCGGGCACGACCGCGCGCGTCCGTTTTTTGCCGTCCAAGACTACCGTCCAGACCGTGGAGGTTTCCGGTGAGTGATACCAATCAAGACAAGACCGCCCGCACGCCGCGCCTGACGATCGACCAGAACGCTACGCCGGCAGGCGAGTCCGCCGACACCAAGCCCGAGGCCGGCGAGCAGCATGACGTCGCCGCCAACGACTTTGACGAGGCTATGGGTCTCATCAAAGGTACGGGCGCTGCTATCTGGAGCTACGCCGTGCGCCACCCCAATACTACGCTCGGCGCCTTGGCAGGCTTTATTCTCGCCGTGCTGGTACTTACGTTGGGCCTGTGGGACACGCTCGTCATCGCATTCTTTGTGCTGATCGGCGCCGTGATCGGCCAGATTCGCGACGGCGAGAACGGTATCGTCAACTTCTTCGGCCGTCTGTTTAGCGGCCGCTAATATGAATTCGACTGTCGCATCCGCGGCAGGCATAAGGAGGAACCATGGCTTTTAACACGAAGGTCGATGTAGCCGATACCGAGCTCGAGGCGAATGAGGCCGTCGCCGCCGAGGCGGAGGACGTAACGCTCGAGGACGAGGCGCTCGTCGAGGCCGAGTCCGATGCGGATGAGGACAACGAGGAGATGGACGAGGAGGCGGACGAGTCCGAGGACTCGCTGACCTATTCCAACGGCGTGATCGAGAAGATCGTCGCCATGGCCACCCGCGAGGTGCCGCACGTTCTGGGCATGAAGGGTAACCTTATGCACTTTGTGCAGGAACAGTTTGGTGCCGAGAACCTGACCAAGGGCGTGACGGTCGAGGTCACCGACGACAACCGCGTGGTCGTCAACATCTCGGTCATCATCGAGTACGGCGCCTATGCGCCTGCGATCTTTGACGACGTTAAGGCGCGCGTCACCGAGCGTCTGGCCGCGATGACCGGCCTTGAGGTGGCAGGCGTCAACCTGCGCATCGAGGATGTCATCACCCCCGAGGAGTACGAGCACCGCACCAGCCAGCACGAGTAACCTACCAAAAAGGGATGTTTATTTTGGCAGGTTTTACCTGCGAAAACGCTAAACGGTCGACCGCGCAAGCAAAAGTGCGGTCGACCGTTTTCTATATGCCCCCGATACAGGCATACCGCTCGTCTAACTAAGGGTTGCAATCTTCGCGTTCCGCGTTACCCTAATGGGCACATTGTTTCCAAATTGTTAACGAGGGGTTGCCGTAATGGCCGACGAACACGAGACCGAAAGCAAGGCATGGGCGATTGAAGCCGCTGCGGCAGAGGCGGCGTCGCGTGCCGCCGAGGAGATGCATCGTCCTCCGGTGGTGCCGATGGAGCGCGTTGTCGGTCGCGAGGATATCGAACGTGGCGAGCGCGCCGGCCGCAAGCGCAGCCAGGAGCCAGGCTTTCCGCGCTTTTTTGCCGAGCTCAATCTGGGCCTGATCCTCACGGCGTTCGCCATCGTGGCCTTTAAAACTCCCAATCACTTTGCCTTCGGCGGCACCTCGGGCGTGTCGGTCATTCTTTCCACGCTGTTCCCGACTCTGCCCGTCGGCGTCTTTATGTGGATTATCAACGCGGTCCTGGTCATCCTGGGTTTTATCTTTTTGGAGCGCAAGGCAATCCTTTGGAGCGTCTTTGCCTCGTTTGCGCTTTCGGCCTACGTCTCGCTGTTTGAGCTCTTCATTCCGACGGATGTTTCGATGACGGGCGATATGTGGCTCGACCTGTGTTTTGCCGTCATCTTGCCGGCGCTGGGCAGTGCCATTGTCTTTGACATTGGCGCCTCGACGGGCGGCACGGACATTCTTGCCATGATCCTTAAACGCCGCACGACACTTGAGATCGGCCGCGCCCTGTTGCTGGTCGATATCGGCATCGTGACCATCGCGGCTTTCCTGTATGGCCCGCGCGTCGGTCTGTACTGCGTGCTTGGTCTGTTTGCCAAGACGCTCGTCGTCGATAAGGCCATTGAGAGCATCCACCTGCGCAAGGTCTGCACGATCATTTGCTCCGAGCCCCTTAAGGTCGAGGAGTTTATCGTCAAGCATCTCAACCGCACGGCAACGATTAGCCGTGGCTATGGCGCCTTCTCGGGCAAGTGTGTCACGGTGATTATGAGCGTGCTGAGCCGTCGCGAGGCAGTGCAACTGCGCCGCTATACCCGCGAGATTGACCCTGGCGCCTTCATCACCATCGTCGATAGCTCCGAAATCGTCGGCAAGGGCTTCCGCGGTACGAACTAGCCCTGGTGCGCGCTTCGAATCATTGAATTAACCGGCTGCGTTGCAAATCGGTCATCTTGGGGTATTTGTCCCCACATTGGGCGATAATGATGCCAAAGACATCGTTTGCGATCCAGGTGATTCGCTCTAGATACGAAGGGATGATTTCGATGTTCTGTTCGCAGTGTGGCGCCCCCATGGGCGATAACGACAAGTTCTGCGGCGTGTGCGGTGCCCCTAATGCCGAGGTCAAGGCCGCCGGCCCCGCTCCGCAAGCTCAACCTCAGCCGCAGGGTCAGCCGTTTGCTCAGCCGCAGCCGCAGCCGTTCGTTGCGCCCCAGCCGGCTATGAACGTGCCCAAGGGCTGCATGGCGCAGGCCTTCAACGATATGCTCAAGGTTCCCGGCGCCCTGGTTCGCGTGTGCCAGATCGCCTTTTTGCCGGCGCTGATCTGTGTCGTCTCGGTGCTGGTGCTGTTTATCCCCGTTATCGGCGGTATCGCAGCGGCCATTGGCTTTTTGCTCGCGTACGTGGCAAGCGTGTGCGGAGCGGGCTTTGCTATCGAGTGGGGTCGTGACCTGTCGCTCAAGGATGATAACGGCATGGAGCGTCCGCTGCTGCGCTCGACCTCGTTTGGATTGGGCATTTTCTCGTCTGTCATTACGAACGTGCTCCGGCTCATAGCCATTATTCCGGTGATCGGTGTGGTGTTCTCGGTGCTTGAGAGCGCTGTGATCGGTACCGTTGGCTCGTACTATTACTACGGTTCGAGCGGCCTCGAGGGTGCACTCATCGGGTCGATGGGTCTGCTTGTCTTTGCCATGATCGTGTCGGTGGTACTGGGCATCTTCTTTAAGATGTTTGGCGATGCCGCTGTGATGCACTTTGCAGTCGCCGGCCGCGTGGAGAGCGCGTTTTCGCTCGAGAAGGTTTGGAAGTCCTATAAGGCCAACCTGGGCAAGTTGTTCTGCGCATCGATTCTCCCCGAGTTTTTGACGGGCATTGTTTCCAATATCATCACTTGGATTTTCACCGCCATCTTTGGTTTTGTTGCCGCGCTGGGCATTAGCAGCTATGGCTACTACGGCTACTATTCTCGTCCTTCGGGTCTCGAGGCAATCATCACGGGCGGCGGCATCACGCTCATTCTGTTCTTGATGATTGTTGCCTTTGTCACGGTGTTCCTGACTGTGTTTGGCAAGATGCTCAAGTATCGCGCCGTTGGCTATTGGGCGGCACGCCATGCCAGCGAGTGGTCCGACGAGGATACCGACGACGTCCTGACGTTTGTGCTCCCGGGTGAGAAGAAGCCTGCTCCTGCGGGATTCAATCCCACGGCCGCCACTGGTGCTGCACCCGCGCCTGCACCCGCGCCTGCACCTGCTCCGGCACCTGCCCCTGCACCCGCACCGACGCCCGAGGCGACGCCTGCGGAGCCCGATTGGGATGCCGTTGCCACGCCGGCGGATGAGCCGGGCGATAATCCTGCTGCCGAAAACAATCAAACCGAATAGTCGGTCGAGGCGCCCTGGGCAACTGAGCCCGGGGTGCCTTTTTCTACTGCGAAAGCAGGAAAATGCCCGGGAAAACGGTTGCAGCAAAATTTCTCGGAAATTGGTCAATGTTGCGCAACAACGTCGCGGCTATTGTTGAGAACATAGACGTGTAAGGTTTGAAGGCGTGCGACGCCTTAGGAAAAGGAGAGGCTTATGTTCTGTCCCACTTGTGGTTCTCCCATTTCGGATGATGCCAAATTCTGCCCTGTCTGCGGTTCTGCCATCGGTGCCGCTTCCGCTGCTCCTGCTCCGCAGCCCGCGCCGCAGCCTGCACCTCAGCCCCAGCCTGCTCCGCAGCCCACGCAGATTCAGCCCACTCCGGTTCAGGCAGTTCAGCCTCAGCCTCAGCCGCAGTACGCCGGTCAGCAGCAGTACACCGGTCAGCAGCAGTATGCTCAGCAGCCTGCACCTGCCCCGATGGGCTATACTCCGATTAAAACCGACCGTGGCGTGATCGGCTGGCTCCTGCTTTCCATCGTGACCTGCGGCATCTATTCATATTACTTCCTCTATTGCCTCGCCCGCGACATCAATGTCATGTGCCAGGACGACGGCGATTCCACGCCGGGTCTGGCAGCATTTATCCTGCTGTCGTTCGTGACCTGCGGCTTCTACGCACTCTACTGGTACTACAAGATCGGTAACCGCCTGCAGGCTAATGCTCCTCGCTATGGCCTGATGTTCCAGGAGAACGGTACCTCCGTTCTTATGTGGCAGATCGTCGGCGCGCTGCTGTGCGGCCTTGGCCCCATCTTTGCCATGAACATCATCATCAAGAATACCAATGCCATGGCAACGGCTTACAACGTCCGTCTTGGCGCTCGTGCCTAACGATAAGAGCGGCGTGAACAGCTCCCAGGGACATAAGGGCGCGGCGGAACTCATTCGCCGCGCCCTTTCTTGCATCGGCGCGCTCTTTGTCGCCTGGCTCGCACTCTACCTGCTCGATATCGGCTGCGTGTTTCGCCTGATGACGGGCATTCCCTGTCCGGGATGTGGCATGACGAGGGCCTGGCTGGCAGCACTGCGCCTCGATTTTGCGGCGGCCTTTGCCTACCATCCGCTGTTTTGGGTGGTGCCGATTGCGTTTGTGCTCGCGTTCGTGCGCGAGGAGGTGACGTCGAGCAAGCTAAAGCGCGGCATCGACATTGCGGTTATTGTTCTGTGCGTGCTGGTCGTTGCCGTATGGATCGTGCGCCTTATCAACCCGGCAGACGGGGGCCTGCTCTTTGGTGGTCACGCTCCCGCCGGAGTTCCCACCGATATCATTCACCTCGAAACCCCACGCTGGCTCACCATCCTTCGCTCTTACTTGTCGTGACGGAGGACGCGCCAGAAAAGCGGTCGACACATAAGAGGGGGCGAACGTTGAGATAACGTTCGCCCCCGCTTTGCTATAGCCAGGTTGTTATGGGTGGGCGTGATGGCTACTCGCCATGCTTCTCCTCGTGGCGAGCGGCAGTCCGCGCATCGTGGATGCCCTTGATGGCGGCATGGCGGGCGGTGCGGGCGTCGTGCACGGCGTCGCGGGCCTCGGCGGCCGTTGCCTTGGCAGAGCGCAGCTTGGCTGCCAGGTCGGGATTGGTCTCGGCAACCGCGGCGATCGTGGGGCCGTCGAGCTCTTCTTGCGTGGGCTCGGCCAAAAAGTCGATGGCATACTGAGCGGCTACCATGGAGCCCTTGGCGAGCACGCTCTCGTCGATCTTATAGAAGCAGGAGTGCTGGGCATAGGTGGCGCCAATCTGGGGGTTGCGCGTGCCAACAAAGGCGAGCACGCCCGGTACGCGGCGCAGATACTCCGAGAAGTCCTCGCCCGAAAGCGTGCCGCGGTAATGGCCCTCGCCCGCGGGGCCCAAGCACTTGAGCACAGCTTGGCGGCAGCGCTCGCTCGAGGCGGCATCGTTTTCGACCTTGTAGTTGGCAATGGTGTAGTCGGTGAGTTCGGCCTCGGCGCCTAGTGCTGCTGCGGTGTGCTCCACGATGCGGCGCATAAGCTCGGGCATCTCCTCATGCGTCTTGTCGCCATAGGTGCGCACCGTGCCGGCGAGGTACGCCGTGCCGGCGATAACGTTGCGCGCGGTGCCGCCATGCAGCTCGCCGACGGTGATGACGGCAGGTTCGTAGGGGCTAATCTCGCGCGAGACGATGGTCTGCAGGGCGTTGACGATTTCGGCGGCAACCATAACGGCGTCGTGGCCGCGCTGGGGCATGGCGCCATGGCACGAGGTGCCGCGGACGTCGATGCGGAACCAGTCGGTATTGGCCATGCGCGGACCGGGCTCGCAGCTTACAGTGCCGGCGTCAACCTCGCTCCAGATGTGCGCGGCGTAGGCGCCGTCGACGCCGTCGAGTACGCCCGTGCCGATCATGAGCTTGGCGCCCTGGCCGTTTTCCTCGCTGGGCTGGAATACGATGCGAATCTCGCCGTGGATGTCATCGGTCATGTGGCGCAGAATCTGCAGCGTGCCGAGCATCATGGCGATATGGCAGTCGTGACCGCAGGCGTGCATGCAGCCCTCGTTGACGCTGGCGAACTCCTCGCCGGTCTGCTCGGTGACGGGCAGAGCGTCGATATCGGCGCGCAGCAGGATACGGCGGCGCGGCGTGCCGTCCTCGCGGTAGGCATCCGGCGCGGTACCGCGAAGCGTCGCCACCAGGCCCGTCTTGAGCGGACGCTCGTAGGGGATATTCATGGCGTCGAGCTGGTTGGCGATGTCGGAAGTCGTGCGCTCCTCGGCAAGGCTCAGCTCCGGGTGCTTATGGAAGTGCCGGCGCTGCTTGATGATGTAGGGTTCAAACTCGGCGGCGATATCTCGGATGGCCGCGGTGACGTCGTCTGCCGCGCGAACCTCGGTTGCCGCCATAATTTGCTGTGCCTTGGTCTTCGTCATGGTCGATTTGCTCCTTGCTGGGTTGATCGCAAAATCGTACAGGCTCTCTCCAGTATGCCACCTGCCGCTAGGGCTGGTAAAGTTGCCGTTTGCCGCTTGGGGTTTTGAAACAAGAGTGGGGGAGTACACTCGGGGGTGTTGAATTTCCTGCCAGAGATGGGGATGCCCATGCAACATATCGATCGGATTATCCGCTCCAAGAACGTCTTTACCGCGCAAGACGGTAACGATACTGCCCGCGAGCTGGCGATTGCCATTGCGGGCGATCGCATCGTCGCGGTCGGCACGCCCGATGACGTGATTGCCGCCGCCCCTGCTGCCACGCCGGTGGTCGACTACGGCGAGCAATTCATCTGCCCCGGTTTCCATGATGCGCACCTGCACTTCTTCCATACCTCGGTCGGTTCCTCGCCGTACATGCTCATGGATATGGGCACGTCAGAGGCGGCACTGGTGCAGCATGCGCTCAAGTTTTCCCAAGGCTTGCCCGATGACGCCTGGGTCGTGACCCAGGGCTGGCGCGATTACCGTTGGGATCCGCCCGAGCACCCCACCAAGGCTTCCCTCGACGCCGCCTTCCCTGATCGCCCCTGTGTTATGTATTCGGGCGATGGGCATACCCTGTGGCTCAACAGCCGCGCACTCGAAGCCCTCGGCGTGACGCGCGACAGCGAGCCTCCGGCGGGTGGCAGTTACGACAAAGACTCAAACGGTGAGCTTACGGGTATCGCTCATGAGGCTGCGGCCATGCAGCTGCTGCCGCGCTGTCTTGAGTGGCTGGGCGAGGACCGCATCGCGAGCGCGTATGCCGACCAAATGAAACGCATGGCCGAGCAAGGCATTACCTCGATTTGCGACATGTCGCTCATGCCCATGCCGGGCTGCGACTTTATCCGCGACGACGTCTACGACAAGCTTCAGGCGATCGGCAAGCTGGGCATTCGCGCCCACCTGTTCCCCACACTGTTGGATGACCAATCGCGCTTGGAAGAACTTCAGGCCCGCTACGCGAACAACGCGCTGCTCTCGGCGCCAGGCTTTAAACAGTTCTTCGACGGCGTGTCGAGCGAGCATACCGCATACCTCACTGAGCCCTATACCAACCCGCGCTTCCCGGGCGACCAGGGTCGCCTGACGGTTCCCGTCGAGCGCATGCGCAAGCTGGTTCTGGCGGCAGCCGAGCGTGGGCACACCGTGCGCATCCACGTTATCGGCGACGGTGCCATCCATGCCGCACTCGATATCTTTGAGGAGGCGGCAGAGCTCTACGGTCTGCCCCCGCACGGTCATAACACGCTCGAGCATCTGGAGAATTTGCTGCCCGGTGACATCGATCGTCTGCGCAAGCTCAACGTCATTGCCTCGAGCCAGCCTTGCCACATCACGCTCGACCCGGGTGGCCCGGAGCGCGACCTGGGCCTGGAACGCAGCCGCATCATGTGGCCGTTTGCGACCTATAAGCAGCGCGGCATCCGCCAAGCTTTCGGTACCGATAGCCCCATCACAGCCGTTACCAGCATGAACGTGCTCTACACGGCTATCACGCGCCAGGACCCCAAAAGCCACTGGCCTGAGGGCGGCTGGCTGCCGAGCGAGCGCATCGACGCGGCAACTGCCCTGCGCAACTACACCCTGGGCAGCGCCTATGCAGCGGGCGACGAGCAAAACCTCGGCAGCCTGGAACCCGGCAAATACGCCGACCTGGTAGTCCTGGACCAAAACCCGCTCACCATCGACCCCCAAGAACTTCAAGCCACCAAAGTCCAAGCCACCTACCTGGCAGGCAACTTGATTTACGAGCGCTAACCCCACATCCCACCCCTCAGTTGCGGTGAAATAGTCCCTAAAATCGGCCTTCAAGCCCAAAAACAGGAACTATTCCACCGCAACTTAAAAGAGCGCGTCCCAACAACGTGCCCCTATCTTGTGCATTCCATCCGCATCGCCATTTTGCTGCACTGACTTTTCTGAATACCGGGCCCGAATTAGTCAACCTGGCTCCCGGGGCGGACCGGAGGGCATGAAGTTTGTCGCGAGTTCCGCACGCAAAGGAAAGCACTTAATGTGCTTTCCGTCTTGCGCAGGACTGTAGAGCAGCAAAC
>CABUVB010000061.1 GCA_902494815.1 uncultured Collinsella sp.
ATTCCCTTTGGCGAGGGCCTCATCAAGAACCGCTATGTGGGCCGTACGTTTATCGAGCCTACGCAGGAGCTGCGTGCCATGGGCGTGCGTATGAAGCTCAACCCGCTGCGTGACAACATCGAGGGCAAGCGCCTGGTCGTCATCGACGACTCCATCGTGCGCGGCACCACCATGGTGCAGCTCGTCAAGATGCTGCGCAACGCCGGCGCCAAGGAGATTCACATCCGCATCAACTCGCCCGAGGTCATCTGGCCGTGCTTCTACGGCATCGATACCGACGTGCAGTCGCAGCTTATCAGCGCCAACAAGACGGTCGACGAGATTTGCGAGTATATCGGCGCCGATTCGCTGGCCTTCCTTTCGGTCGAGGGCCTGCTTAAGGTCATGCCCAAGGGCGGTTACTGCGATGCGTGCTTTACCGGCCGCTACCCCGTGGCGATTCCCGAGAGCTTTGGCCGCGACAAGTTCATGGAGGGCTTTAAGCCCCGCAACCTGGACAAGCCGCTGCACTTTGATGACGACGCCGTGGTCGAGAAATACGACGATCGCAGTTGGGAAGAGGAACACGGCGAGGCCTAAAACCTGCCATGTAGGGACAGGTTTATTTTGGTAGGTTTTACCTGCTGTTTTGTTGATATGACGGCGCGCGTTGTTATGGCGCGCGCCGAAATGAACGCAACTATGAGCACCGTTTGGCGCCCGCGCGGCGCCACGGTAGTGGGAGAGGAAGGCTCAGATGAGCGACAGCAAGCATGTGACGTATGAGGATGCCGGCGTCGATACCGCCGAGGGCGGCCGCGCCGTTGACGCTATTAAGCAGATGGTTAAGGACACCAACCGCCCCGAGGTCATCGGCGGCATCGGTGGCTTTGGTGGCCTGTTCTCGGCTACCGCGCTTAAGGATATGGAAGACCCGATTCTGATTAGCGGTACCGACGGCGTGGGCACCAAGCTCGTGCTCGCCCAGATCATGGACCGTCACGAGACGGTGGGCCAGGACCTGGTTGCTATGTGCGTCAACGACATTCTGGCTTCGGGTGCCGAGCCGCTGTTCTTCCTGGACTACGTTGCCATCGGCCACATCGAGGCCGAGCACATGGCAAAGATCATCAAGGGTGTGGCCGACGGCTGCAAGCTCGCGGGCTGCGCGCTCGTGGGCGGCGAGATGGCCGAGCACCCCGGCGTCATGGCTCCTGCCGACTACGACCTTGCCGGATTTACCGTGGGCGTCGTCGACCGTCCCAAGATGCTCGACCCCGCGAACGTCCGCCCCGGCGACGTGATCCTGGGCCTGCCTTCCACCGGCGTGCACTCCAACGGCTACTCGCTCGTGCGTAAGGTCTTTGGCGTCGACGGTATTAAGCCGGGCACGCCCGAGGCCGCCGCTAAGGCCGAGGAGCTGAGCCGTCCGCTCGAGGAACTCGGCGGCGCATCGCTGGCAGACGCCCTGTTGGCCCCCACGCGCATCTATGTCAAGCCGATTCTGGAGCTGCTGCGCGGTGGCGCTCCGGTGCACGCCATCGCCCACATCACTGGCGGCGGCATTACCGAGAACCTCAACCGCGCGCTTGCCGACGACGTCGACGCCGTGGTCACCCGTAACGGCGCCGAGATGGGTTGGGACGTTCCGCCCGTCATCACCTACGTGTCGCGCCAGGCCGAGCTCGCGCCCAACGAGGCATGCAAGACCTTCAACATGGGCGTTGGCCTGTGCCTGATCGTCGCCCCCGAGGACGAGGCTGCCGTGACCGAGGCCCTGGTCGCGCTGGGCGAGAAGCCGTTCCGCGTGGGCGAGTGCGTCGAGGGCTCCGGTAAGGTCGTGTACTCCGATGAGCGCTAACGAGCAGATGGCTGCTGCCGCGAGCCTGGGCTTTGTGCCCTACACCCGTCCGACCGGCACCGATACGGCCGAGCCGCTCAAGATCGGTGTGCTCATCAGCGGTTCGGGTACCAACCTGCAGGCGCTGATCGATCTGATCGCCGCCGGCAAGCTCAACGCTTCGATTGAGCTTGTGGTGTCGAGCCGTCCTTCGGCTAAGGGTTTGCAGCGCGCTGAGCGCGCGGGCATCCAGACGCTCACGCTGTCCAAGGATGTCTATGCCGACCCCATCGCCGCCGACGAGATCATCGCGCACGAGCTGCTCGAGCGCGGCTGCGAATATGTGGTCATGGCCGGTTACATGCGCATGGTGCACACGCCGCTGCTGGCGGCGTTTCCCAACCGCGTGGTCAACTTGCATCCGGCACTGCTGCCGAGCTTTACCGGCGCGCATGCGATCGACGATGCCTTTGCGCGCGGCGTCAAGGTAACCGGTGTGACCGTGCACTTTGCCAACGAGATCTACGACAACGGCCCCATCATCGCCCAGCGCGCGCTGGCTGTTGAGGAGGGCTGGGACGTCGACACGCTCGAGGAGCACATCCACGCGATTGAGCACGTGCTGTATCCCGAGGTCGTGCAGATGCTCGCCGACGGCCGCGTCCACGTGCTGGAGAGCGGCAAGGTTGCAATTGACGCGCCTCGCGGCTAGCGGCGCACAGTACAATTTAGCCGAGTAGTCAGGGTGGTCATTGGCGCCAAGGCGCGCGTGGCCACCCTTTGTTTTGGGTAGTCACCTGCGACGTTCTTTAACGACTAGTCATTTAAGAACGTCCCCGATGGCTAGGTGAGAGAGGTGAGCGCATGGCGGATAACGAAGCGCTGTTTACGCCTGAGCTGGTGTTTTTTGATTGGGAGTGTGCGACGCCGGATGAGGTGTTTGCGCGGCTCGAGGGCGAGCTTGCACCACGTGGCTACATTGCCGACGGTTGGCTCGACGCCGTTCTCACGCGCGAGGATGCCTATCCCACGGGCCTTGCCATGCCGGCGGCAAACATTGCCATTCCGCATACCGATCCGGGGTTTGTGACCAAGCCCTATATCGCGGTGGTGAAGCCCACCGCGCCCGTGACATTTAACGCTATGGCTGGCATGGGCGCTCCGGTGCCGGTGCAGATCGTCATCAATCTGGGTATTGCCGAGCCGGGCGGCCAGGTCGAGGCCCTGCAGGCGCTCATGAACATCTTTATGGACGCCGATGCCGCAGCCGACGTGCTCGGCCAGACCACGTCCCAGGGCATGGTCGACGCCATCCGCCGCCACTTCTAAGGTGGAGCTAAGCCGGCACCTAGGGACGTTCCTTTTCTGCCGGCAATAAGGGACTGTCCCTAACTGCCGGCAGAAAAGGAACGTCCCCAAGTGCCAGAGCTGTCCCCTTTGCACCAAAATGGTGCAGATTAACCTGTCCCCAATGCACCAAGCGTGTCGCGGGGGCCGCGTTGTGACACAATGGCGTTTGTTCGATTCGTTATGCGAAAGGCCAACTATGGCAAATAAGAAAAAGAACTCCGAGGCCGCGCCGACGCCCGAGCAGCAGGCCCGCGCTGCCTCCAGCTCTCGCAAGAAGCAGCGCAAGACGTACGTGTCTAAGACCGTCAAGATCGTTCTGGTGGTCATCGGCGTGCTGGCGATGCTGCTTTCTGTCTCGGCGATGGCGTGCTCCGGCCTTATGTCGCAGGCTGAGGACACCTCGGGCTACAAGCTGACCGGCGGTGTTGCTGCCACTATCAACGGCACCAACCTTACCGAGGACACCGTGACCAAGCAGATCATGAGCATGCGCACGTCCTACGGCTACACCAAGGATGAGGATTGGGCGCAGTATCTGGTTGACAACGACCTCACGCCCAAGAAGTACCGCAAGCAGCTCATCGACTCCTACACGCAGCAGATTCTGCTTCAGCAGGCACAGAAGGAGAACGGCGTGACGGTGTCGGACGAGGAGGTCGAGAAGGCTTGGAAGGACGCGTGCAAGAGCGCGGGCGGTGCCAAGGCCTTTAAGAAGACCCTCAAGACCTACGGCTATACCGAGGACACCTACAAGGATTCGCTCAAGGAGAGCCTGGCGCAGCAGAAACTCAAGGATGCCGTGGCGCCCACCAGCAAGCCCAAGGACAGCGAGATCGTCGATTACATCAACGAGAACCTGTCTAACTACAACGATGCTCGCCGCTCGTCGAACATCCTGATCAAGGTTGATTCCGACGCTTCCGACGAGGACAAGGCTGCCGCCAAGGCCAAGGCACAGGAGTGCCTGGACAAGATCAACTCCGGTGAGCTGAGCTTTGAGGACGCCGTTGAGCAGTACTCCGAGGACACCGGTTCCAAGGAGAAGAAGGGCGATGTGGGCTGGGATAAGCTCACCACTTTCGTCGACAGCTACCAGACGGCGCTCGAGGGGCTCAACAAGGGCGACGTGAGCGACGTCGTCGAGTCGACCTATGGTTACCACATCATCAAGTGCACCGACTACTTCCATGTCGATAATCAGGTCGATGACATCAACCAGGTGCCCAAGGCCATCAAGAAGTACGTTTCCAATGTGGTGAAGACGCAAGCGGCCAGCACCGCGTACAGCGAGTGGCTGGAGCAGTACAAGAAGGATGCCGACATCACCGTTAACCCCATGCCCAAGGACGTGCCGTACAACGTCAGCCTGAAGGGCGTCACCAAGAGTTCGACCGACGATTCGTCGACGACTGAGTAATCATGGGGCGGCGCTCGTGTGAGTGCCGTCCGCACTATTGAGGAGGATTTGCAGATGACCAACGAAGAGCTGCAGAAGGAAATGATTGCGGCCATGAAGGCCAAGGACAAGGTTCGCCTGTCCATCATTCGCCAGGTCAAGGCCGAGGTGAAGAATATCGAGGTCAACGAGCGCCGCGATGTGACCGAGGAAGACGTCAACAGCATGATCAAGCGTTTGATTAAGCAGACGAGCGAGACGTTGGAGATGTCCATCAAGGCCGGTACCGACCAAGAGCGTACCGACAACCTGACCGAGCAGGTCAAGATTCTGGAGAGCCTGCTGCCCGCGCAGGTTTCGGGTGAGGAGCTCGAGGCCCTGATCGAGCAGGTTATCGCCGAGCTGGGTGCCACGTCCAAGAAGCAGATGGGCCAGGTTATGGGTGCACTCGGCAAGGCCACCGGTGGCAACTTCGATAAGCCTGCCGCGGCAAAGATCGTCGGAGCAAAGCTGGCTTAAGGGCCGAGCGGTACATAGTTGATGTTAAGGGGACGTGACCATTGCGGTCGCGCCCCTTTTTGCTGGGCTGGGCAATCATTGGGGACGGGCTTAAATGAGTGCCCAATGAGCAGGCACTCATTTAAGTCTGTCCCCAATGAGTGAGTGGAAGGTTGCGGGTTCTTTACGGGAATGTAGTGTGGGCTGCGGAAACGCGGTTCTTTCCGTACAATAGTTCAACTCGTGTAAACGCAGGGAAGGGACATTCATGGCAGACATGATCGAGATCAAGCATCTCAACAAGTACTTTGGCGACCTGCATGTGCTCAAAGATATCAATCTCACCGTCAAGCGCGGCGAGAAGCTCGTAATGATCGGGCCTTCCGGCTCGGGTAAGTCGACGCTCATCCGTTGCGTCGATTATCTGGAGGAACCCACGTCGGGCGAGGTCGTCATCGACGGTACGCCGCTCACCAAAAAGAACCACCTGGAGATGGCTCGCAAGTATAGCTCCATGGTGTTTCAGCAGTTCAACCTGTATCCCAACATGACGGTGCTGGGCAACCTGACGCTCGCGCCCATCAAGCTGCAAAAGAAGAGCAAGGAGGAGGCGACCGAGATTGCCATCGCCGCGCTCAAGCGCGTCGGCATGGCGCATAAGGCCGGCGAGTATCCGCAGAACCTCTCGGGCGGTCAGCAGCAACGCATCGCCATCGCCCGTGCCCTGTGCACCAAGCAGCCCATCATCCTGTTTGACGAACCGACCTCGGCGCTCGACCCTGAGATGGTCCAAGAGGTTCTGGACGTTATGATTGAGCTCGCGCAGGAGGACATCACCATGATCTGCGTGACGCACGAGATGGGCTTTGCGCGCCAGGTGGCCGACCGCGTCATCTTTATGGAGGACGGTCGCATTCTGGAGGAGGGCACGCCCGAGCACTTCTTCGATAACCCCGAGAACCCGCGCTGCCGCGAGTTCCTGTCCAAGATTCTGCACTAGGCGCGGTGATGGACATGACGGATATGACGAGGGCGGCCGTGTCGCGCCGTCACTTTTTGCAGCTGGCTGGCGCCGGCATGCTTGCGCTGACGGGGACCGCGCTTACCGGTTGCGGCAACTCCACCAGCGGCGAGGACTCCGACAAGGGGTCCAAGCTTGCGGCCATCAAATCGCGTGGCCATCTGAATGCCGGCGTTAAGAAGGACGTTCCCGGCTACGGCTATTACGACACCGCCAAGGGCCGCTTTGAGGGCATGGAAGTCGATTTGTGCTACCAGATCGCCGCTGCCGTCTTTGGCGTGAGCTACAAGGAGGCCCGTGCCCAGGAGCTTGTCGAGTTTACCGATGTAACGCCCAAGACACGCGGCCCGCTGATCGATAACGGCCAACTTGACGTAGTCGCGGCGACCTACACTATCACCGACGAGCGCAAGAAGAGCTGGGATTTCTCGACGCCGTACCGCACCGACTACGTGGGACTCATGGTCAAGAAGCGTTCGGGCTTTACCTCGATTGAGGACCTGGACGGCAAGGTCATCGGCGTGAGCCAGGGTGCCACCACGCAGGGCCTGATCGAGCAGATGATCAAGGACAACGGCTTTAGCTGCAAGCCCGAGTTTAGGGCCTTTAGCGGCTACCCCATCATCAAGAGTTCGCTCGACGCCGGCAATATCGACGTCTTTGCCATGGACCGCTCCACGCTGGCCGGTTACATGAACGAGACCGTTGAGCTGCTGCAGCCCGAGGTCAAGTTTGGCGAGCAGGGCTACGGCGTGGCGACCAAGAAGGGCTGCGACCTTTCGGCCGTGGTCGATCAGGTGATTTGCGATCGCCTGGCCGATGGCTGGCTCGACCAAGAGGTCAAGACCTGGGGTCTTGTATAGGCGCATCGTCCAAGGAAGGAATCAAATGCTCGAAGGATTATTTGACGCCGACCGTTGGTCGACGACATTTCAAAACATGGGGCCCTTCTGGGAGGGCTTTGGCGTGACGCTGCAGGTGGTCGTTGCCGGTCTGCTGCTGTCACTGGTGCTGGGCACACTGCTGGGCGTGTTCTCTACCACTCGCTCGCGCGTGCTGCGCGCCATAAGCCGCGTGTACGTGGAGTTTTACCAGAACACCCCGTTGCCCGTGCAGGTGCTCTTTATGTACATGGCCGGTCCACAGTTTTTGCAGGCCATAACCGGTGCCGACCAGCCGGTGCGCATCGCGCCGTTCGTGCTGGGCTTCTTGGGCGTGGGCCTGTATCACGCGGCCTACATTTCGGAGGTCATCCGCACCGGTATCGAGGCGGTTCCGCGCGGTCAGATGGAGGCGGCCCAGAGCCAGGGCTTCACCCGTGCGCAGGCGTACTGGTACATCGTGCTGCCCCAGACGTTCAAGATCATTCTGCCGCCGCTGTGTAACCAGGCGCTCAACCTGGTCAAGAACACGTCGGTGCTGGCGCTTGTGGCCGGCGGCGACCTTATGTACCGTTCCGACAACTTTGTGAGTCTGTACGGTTACCTGCAGGGATACATCGTCTGCTGCCTTATGTACTTCATCATCTGCTTTCCGCTCGCCATGCTGGTGCAGTGGCTCGAGCGCCGCTCCAAGGAGCGTCCGCGCGGCGTGAGCCTGGCCGAGCTGGGGCTCGACAACGTAGAGGAGGCCTAGCGCATGGAAATCTTCAACGCGACCAACCTGCTCTACATTTGGGGCGGCTTTGTTAAGACGATCGAGATCTCGGCGCTGTCGATCTTTTTCTCGCTCATCTTTGGCACGGTGCTGGCGCTCGTTAAAAGCTATGCGCCCCGCCCGTTCCGTATTTTGGTGAGCGCCTATATCGAGCTGTTCCGCTGCACGCCGAACCTGCTGTGGATTCTGTTTATCTACTTTACGGTGCAGGGTTTGGACATTGTGATTTCGACCATCGCCTTTACGCTGTTTACCAGCGCTGTTATGGCCGAGATTGTGCGCGGCGGCCTCAACTCGATTCCGCGCGGCCAATTTGAGGCAGCGCAGAGCCAGGGCTTCGGCTTCTTTGCCACCATGCGCTACATCATTCTGCCGCAGACGTTTAAGACGATCATTCCGGCGCTGTTTAGCCAATGCACGACCGTCATTAAGGACAGCTCGTATCTTTCGGGCATTAACGTGGCCGAGCTCATGTACACGGCAAACGTCGTGATGGCCCACGCGATCGATCTGTCGCAGGTTCTTATGCTCTACGGCCTGGTGTTTGCGATGTACTTTGTGCTCAACTTTGGTATTTCGCTGCTGGTGAGGGCTTATCAGAGGCGAATGGTGGCAGCGTAGAATGTGGCAAAGGGACAGTCCCTTTGTCACATAGAGAAAGGAATCGCGATGAGCGATCTGGAGAATAAGAAGAGTCCTGTGGTCATTACCATCGCGCGCGACTTTGGCGCCGAGGGCCACGAGATTGGTCGTATCCTCGCCGATGAGCTGGGGATTCCGCTGTACGATAACGAGCTGCTGGTGCTGGCGTCGCTGCGCGCGGGCGAGTCGCTCGACAAGATGGCCGCCTACGACGAGCGTCTGGCCGTGGAGAACATGGCGTTTCTGCCCGACCGCTACGATGCGCGTTCGTACTCGGACAAGTTGTTCCAAAAGATGAGCCAGGTGATTTTGGATCTGGGTGAGACCGAGAGCTGCATTATCGAAGGCCGTCTGTCCGATTATCTGCTGCGCAACAACCCCAATCACATCGCCGTGCTGGTGACTGCACCCTTTGAGGACCGCGTCGAGATCGTGCGCAAGAAGCGTGGCCTTAACAAAAAGAAGGGTGCCAAGCTGGTCAAACAGCAGCAGAAGGCGCGCGAGGCGTTCTATAAGCGCTACAGTGCCGGTAAGTGGAAGATGACGAGCGGCAAGGACATCGTCGTCAACCGCGCCAAGCTGGGCCGCGAGGGTTGTAAAGACGTTATCGCCGCTGCCTACCGCTACAAGGTGGCGCAGCTCGAAGGCTAACCGACCAAAACCATCACAAAGGTGCCTGTCCCCATCGTGGTGGTGGGGCGGCCGACATAGAAAAAGTCCCCGCCGGGCGTGTGCTCGACGGGGACTTTGCCGTTTGATGGCTAGCGCTGTGGGTGATTACTCGCCCAGCAGGCTCTTGGTGATCGAAGCGGCGGCCTTCTTGCCGGCGCCCATCGCCAGAATGACCGTAGCGGCACCGGTGACGATGTCGCCGCCGGCCCAGATGCGGGGATCGGTGGTCTGGCCGGTCTCCTCGTC
>CABUVB010000062.1 GCA_902494815.1 uncultured Collinsella sp.
CGTCGCCCTGTCGTATGTCACGCCGCCCGCCGTGCCGGCGACCTCGCGCAGCTCATAGCTGTGCGTGCCGGGCGCGGTGTAGGCGACGGGGCTGAGAGCGACCGTGCCGTCGGCGGCGTTCTTGCCCGTTGCCGCGACGCTCTCACTGCCGTCGGCGGCAATCTCGACCAGCTGGAACTCGAACTCGCCCTCGGCCAGGTCACGGCCCTTGAGCTTCTTGTTCACCGTGATCTGGTCGGTGACGGAGCTCGGCGTCGGGTTCACGCCGTAGGTGTTGGTGAACTCGAACGCGCCCTTGCCCTCGGGCGTGCCCTCTGCGGGCAGGACCTCCGCGGCGAGCGTGCCCGCGTTGGTGTCCTCGACCACCTTGACCGCGAAGGTCCTGATCACCGTCGCGTCATTGACCACGCCGTCGACCGAGCCGGACTCGCTCACCCGGTAGGCGAACGTCTTGGTGCGCAGGCCGTCGCCGTCGATCTCGACGTCGTCGAGGTCGCTCGGCTGCTTGAACGTGACGCGGCCCAGCACGACATTGCCGGCGGCGTCGTTGGTCGCCTCGGTCACCGTCTTGCCGGAGGCGTCGACCGGTGCGGGCGCGCCGTCCAGCGGCTCAATCTTAAAGGTGTACTTGCCCGCGATGTCGGCCTGCGTGAGGCCGAGTCCGGCCTGGCCGAACGCCAGCGTCTTGGTGCCCGCGAGGTCGACTGTCGCCTCGTTGGTGCCATAGCCGTTCACGAACGACAGCGCGCCGTCGGAGCCCTCGGGATAGACCACGGCAGTGTCCAGCCCGCCCCTGCCGTTATCGGTCACCTTGACCGTGATGTCGAAGCTCGAGGCGGACGCCGTCACGCCCGCGGGCAGCCGGTCCGTGCCGTCCTCGGATACGGTATAGGGAATGACCCAAGAGCCATCGGCAGCCATGGTGGCGATGCCGTCCGCCACCATCTGCTCGAGCGCGTCAGTAGTGTAGGCGATGGGCGAGAACGCGAGCCCCGCGGCCTCGCCGTCGCCGGAGGCCCGGTTGGACGCGGTCGCGACCACGTCGCCCCGGGCATCCCGGACGGAGAACGAGAACTCGCCCGCCGCCGCGGCGCGGCCCGTCAGCGTCTTGGTGGCATTAATTGCCACGTTGCCCTCGCCGCCGAGCGTTCCGGTGGCCTCGTAGGAGTTCTCGAACGCGACCGTCACGGGCGCAGGCGTCGCCGTGACGTCATCTGCCGTGGAGACCTCGCTGCGGGCGACCTCGACACCGTCCTTGGCAACTGTGGTCGTGACCGTGAGCTTGCCCGTCGCGGCATCGTAGGCGGGCGCGATGGTCACCGTGCGCGGCGCGGTGTCGTTGGCGTGGCCCTCGCCGCCGAGCTTGGTCTCGGTGACGGTGAAGCTGTAGGTCTTGCCCGCATCGGCGTCGGTGAACCTCACGTCGCTGCCCGCAGCACCGCCGACGAGGTCGATCAGGTCGGCCTTCCCATCGTCAGCCGCGGCCACGGCGTGGGCGTCCTTGTCGGTCTTGAGGCCGAGCTTGGCGGCCGTCTCGGCGTCGGCGGTCACGGTGAAGGCGAACTGCCCCGCCTCCATGGCGCGGCCGGAGAGCGTCTTGGACAGGCGCACGCCCGCACGGGCCGAGTAGTCGAGCTCGGTCGTGTAGGTGTTGACGAAGTCGCCGCCGCTCACCTGCGCGATCGCGGGCGTCGTGGCCGTGAGGTTGCCGGAGCCGTCGTCGGTCACGGTCACCGTCATCGTGGCGGCGTGGCCGTCGTAGTCCACACCGGCGATGGCGGAGCCGTCATCGGGCCTGACCTCGCGCACCGCGTAGGTGAAGGTCTTGGCGCGCACGCGCTTGCCGCCGACCTCGGCGAACCCGGCGTCCTTGATGTCATCAAGCGTGTAGCGGATGGGGCCGAAGTCGAAGGCGACCCTATCGCCCGCCTTGGTGCCGGCGGCGGCCGTCACGCTGACGGTCTTGGAGCCGTCGGCAGAGCCCTCGGGCATGGGAGCGCCGTCCTCGCCCGTGAGCGCGAACTGGAAACTGTCACCCTCCGCCCAGTCGCGGCCCTCGAGCGTCTTGGTGAAGAGCCCCGCGGTGGAGACGTCCCTGCCCTCGGTGGCCGTACCGTACGTGTTGGTGAACGCCGCGGTCGCGCCGGCCTCGGTCACGGCGCCTTCGGCCTTGGAGCCGTCAGCCCCGTTAACAGCAGTCGTGTAGCCCTCGGCGGCGTCCTCGGTCACGGTGTAGTGCGCGCCCACGGGCAGGCCGGCGACGGTCTTCTCCCCGCCGTCCTTAAGCGTGAAGGTCGCCTTGCCATCCGCGAACGTCACGGCGTGCTCACCCTTGCCGAAGGTGCCGGAGACGGGCTCGCCGTCCCCGTCGGCCAGCGCGACCGTGAAGCCGAACTCGCGCTGGCTGTCGCCGCCGACGACCGTCTTCTTGACGGTGAGGCTGCCCGCGCGGGACACCTTATTATGGGTCGTCGTGGTCTGGAATTCGTTCTCCCCCACCTTGACCGTGGCGGTGTTGGAGATGTCATCGACCGTAGCGGCATCAGCAGAAACAATCACGTCGAAGCTCAACGTACCCGTAGCGCCTGCATTCTGTTGACCGAGAGACCAGGTAAGGGTGCGCGTCGCGGCATCGTAGGCGGCGCCGTCGGCAGAGCCCTCAACATAGTCAACGCCCTTGGGCAGGACATCGGTCACCGTCACGTCGGCCGCCTGCGCGGCGCCCCTGTCGTCGACGCTGTTATTGGCCCAGCCGATGGTATAGGTGAGGGTATCGCCCACGCCCACCGGCTTGCCACCCACATCGACCTTGGCGCCCGAGGCGTCCGCCTTGGTGACGGCCTTCGTGTTGTCGTGCGGCGTGAAGGTGTTAGTGAAAGTCTTCTTGCCCCGCTCGTTGGAGATCTCGGCCTTAAGGCCGGCGCCAGTCTGAGTCACCGCGACGTCGAAGGTGTAGGCATGCGCATCGTCCTCAATCAGGACATCGCCGTTTGCCTTCTCGGTCACGGTCGCGTGGTAGGTACCCAGATTGGTGAAGCTGAGCTCGCCAAAGGAAACCTTTCCGTCCTTGTCATTCTTCGCCTCGATTGGGTAGCCCTCGAGCACATTGCCCGCACCGTCGGTGAGGGAGAGCTCAAAGGTGAATTCCCCCTCCTGGAGGCCGGGCTTGCGGCCGCCCGCGAGCACCTTGGTGAGCTCGGGGACGGACGCCGTGGCGGGGGCGGGGTCGAAGGTGTTGGTGAAGGCGGCGGAGGAGACCTGGTCGGCCGAGATGGAGCCATCGGCCTTGGATCCCTCGGCTCCGTTCACCGCGGCCTTGTAGCCATCGGTGGCACGTTCGGTCACCGTGTAGGCGGTTCCCGCGGGCAGCCCCGTGATCCTCGCCGTCTGGCCATCTTTGAGCTTGAGGGTCGCCTTGCCGTCCTCGAACGTCGCGTCACCGTAGGCGCCGGATACTTTGCGGCCCGCGGCATCGGTGGCCTCAACCACAAACTTAAATATCTTGTCCGCGTCGACCGCCAGGCCCTCGCGCGCCACGACGGTCTTGGAGACGTCGAGCTCGCCCGTCTTCAAAGTGTTGGTCACGGTGAAGCCGCGCTCGGCGTCGCCGGTGACCTCAGAGCTGTAGCCCTCGACGGCGTCCTCGGCCACGGCGTAGTCGATCACGGAGCCGGACTTGGAGTACTTGGCCAGGCCATCGAAGGAGCCCTTCCAGCCGTTGGACTCGCTGAGCTCGATCGGATCGCCGGTGGCCTTGCCGTCGGCGAGCAGGCGCACGGTGGCCTTCTCGGCCGCCGGGCCGACCCACTTCTTCTCGACGGGCACCGAGATTACGCTGTATTTATTGATGAACTCAAGCGTGTTGTCGGCGGGAATCTGTCCGTTCGCGGTCGCAACAATCTTGCCCATGATGGTGTTGCCGGTTCCCGATTGCTCCTTACCGCCGACTTTGCGGCGGTAGAGGCTAAAACCGGCCGGAAGCGCCGACTCGTCGGCAGAGCCGGTCACAGTGTTAACGATGCTCGCCAGCACATTGCCACTGGATTCCTCGCCCTTAGTGGTGAGCTCGCTCACGCTATAGCTGTCGCCCTGCTTAAGGTCGTATACGCGAATGGCCTCGCCGGCCTTGATGGAATGGGTGCCGCCGTTCTTGAGCGTAAAGGAGTTGCCTACGGACTTGCCATTCGCATCGAATACGCGTGCCTCATAGCCCTCCTTGGAATCCGGCAGGGCGAACTTAAACGTAAACGTCAGATCGTTGCCGTTCGCATCCTTGGTGGGCGCGGTAAGGCCACTGTCCGCCGTCACGGTCTTAGTCACTTGCAGGCGTGCCACGCGACGATCGGTATACTGCACGGCCGTTGCCGTGGTAAAGAGATGATTGAGCTGAAGCGTGCCCAGATCGGTGCCATTGGTGGGCTCACCGTCTTGATAGAGGGCCATGCGGTTGATGCCCGCATCGGCAAAGATGGTCGCCAGCTGGCCGTTGCGGTCGCCACGGTCCTCGACATAACGCAGAACGGTCTTGGTGCCCTGCATCGCCTTGTCATAGCGCATGTGCACGTCCGCCAGAGAAGACGTCACCTGGCCCCATGTCAGGTTTCCCTTGGCATCTACGCCAGTTGCACTCTGCAGCTTGCCCTTGATGTGCGTAAGCGTGTTGTCGATGGAGCCGGGAGAGCCAAACTGCGCCAGGGAAGCAATCAGCGAACCCGGGCCGCTCATGCTGCGCACGCCGTCGTTCTCCTCACCGGCGTCCACGTATACGCCCGAATCATCCACGATTACCTTGGTGATAGTGTTGTTAATCTCATAACCATCCGGGCTTTTAGACTCACGCAGGTAGTACGTACCCTTGATAAGGGGTGCATGCTTTGTCGAATCGAGCGGGAAGCATGCAGCACCCTCAATGTCATACGGATAGGTCATGCCGTTTGCCTTCACGGTGTCATACGGCTCGGCACCCGATTTAATGGCATACGTGCTGGGGCTATCGCCGGTAACATCCTTGGCCTCGTACAGCTCAAACGTCGCGCCGTTCACGGGCTTGCCCAGGTCGTCAACCTTCTGCACAAACAGACGGTTCTGAACGTTGGTGAGGTGGATCACCGTAGAGAACTGCCTGTTTGTCATTTGATATTGGACCATGGAGGTGTTGTCGGTGGTTGCCTCCGCCAGAGACGATGCCGTGGTGTGATACACCGCCACGGTATATTCGGACTGGGACTTATCTTCCAACATGGCGGCGTACTTCTCGATATCGCCGGGCAGCGACCTGACCGTTACCTCATAGTCGCCCTTGGTGATGACGCCAAAGACGCTCGTATCTGCCGATTTGGCAGCTTCGACCGCGCCGGCAATGCCATGCGCAGAGCATAGCTTGTAGCCCTCGAGCGGATTGCCCGTGACCGCCGTCCATGCGCTTTCGTCCGTGTCACTCTTGCTCTTATCGGTGCGCTTGAGCACGACAGCAAAGGTCGTACCCGAGCTAATGGGTTTGTCCTTATTGTCTTTTGTTTCTTTGCTAAGGGAAATGGTCTCCTTAGCGGCCAGATAGCCGCCGTTCAGCCACATGCGGCTCCCCGTCCATGACTTGCCGTCGGCTGTTGTAACCGTTGTCTGCGGTGCAACCACCACGCCACCCGTGCCGCTCGCAGCTTTCTTGTATTGCAGATGCAGCTCACCTGGCGTTGCGGTAGTCGATGAGGTCAGGCTCGAGCGATATCCCACGGGCAGGCCAACCTCTTCGAGTACAAAGTAGTCGTGTCCCTCGGCATGCTGGTTATCGAACGAAAGAACGGAATCGTCCGACTTTCGAAGTATCAGCTGGCCCCGTCTTTCGTCGTGCCCTGAGCGACGAGCTCACCCTTATTCCAGTGTCCCTCGGCATCTGGTCCATCGGACTGGTACAGCTTGAAAGTTGCGCCATTGACTGCTTCGCCGTTTTGGTCGACCTTCGCGACCTCGGACGATGGCAGCGTGGTGAGGTTGAACTTAAGTTTCATGTTCGATGCGCCCGCGCCGCGCTCCAGATAGAAGAAGCTCAGCGTATGCTTGCTGCTGTCACAGAAGGTGTTGCCGGAGAAGTTAGAGGTATCTGCGCCGGCAGCTTTGAACTTTGCCTTGATGTTGGTTTTTTCGATTTCCTTCTCGGCTCCATTTGCACCGTCAATATGACCGACTTTTACTTCACCGTTAGCAAAGTTGATATCAAGCGTCGCCTTCTCGTGAATGCCACCCAGATCGCCCACGAGTACGCCATCGATGTACACCCATACGTCGTCGTCACCCGAGAACTCAAAGACCATGTCTTTGTTATCGGTGGTCTTGCCGCCCGCAGGCTGGACAAACTCTGTGGTCATGGACATGCCAAAGTGGTGGTTGAGGTTCGTGCTTCCATCAATGATCTGCTTAGGGGAGAGGCTGTTGCCCCGCTCATCAAAAACCTTGTCAGCCGAGTCAAAGGGGAAGAACTGGCCCAGATTTGCATCTGATACGCCGCCCTTATATACGCCCGCCTTATCGTAGACGTTAAAGGAGTTGGTCGTGGAATTATATACGGCATAGTTGCCGTCAGAACCATACGAGTCGTAAACGTAATAGCCATCCTTGAGCTGGAAAAGGCCCTTCACGTTGTTGTAGACGGCCTTGCCATTCTGCTTGCCGTTGGCCTGACTGTCGTTGTTAAAGAGATAGGCCAGCGATTCATCGGTGCAATCGCCTTTCGTGCCGTATGAGGCATAGGTGCCAGCCTTGATCTCGGGATAGCCATTCACCAGCGTTTTCTTCACAAATGGAAGACGTCCAAAGCCGTCAATGCCGCTTCTGCCCGTCCACTTGTTAATGCCCGTGCCGCCACCACCATTGAACTTGAGCTGGTGATTTTTGTTGATGCCGGTGTCGTTATTGCCATTATAGTTGTTTATGTTGACGGACTTATCATTGGCGCCATCGACGACCCAATAGTCGAACAAATTGACCGTAGTGCCGGTGGGATTCACCGTCTCCACAGTGTGGTTGCTAAGGGGAACTGTCTGGTCGGCCGACGCACTCGTCGCGCCAAACAAGAGCGCACACGCCGCCAGCGGGACGGTCAAAATCCTCAGGACACGCTTTGCGGTATTGGTTTTCTTGCCAAAAGGCTTTAGCATTTCTCGAGCTCTCGCACACGCGCGATTCATGAAGGCCCTCCCCAAATCCATGAGGACGGCAAGCAGCGGCTCATTATATATGTGTCGTCGTCCCCATCGATGCAAATATACGCCCCCCCCCACGCAGAAACGCAAGGCAGGACATCGCTATATGCTTAAAATTGTAGCAATTTGGGTGACCTGAAATTTCGCCTCGGGTTGCCACTCAGGCTCAAAATCGAACCACTCGCGCCATCGACATACCCCAGTAGGACAACTCGACCGGCAATCTTTATCCCCCACATCCCACAAAGTAGCTAGTTTGGGACGGGGCTATTTTGACTACCCGGGCAATCAGATCGGCAAATAGTCAAAATAACCCCGTCCCAAAAAGACTGGTCTGACGCTGCGCCACAAAAAGGACCTATCTACTACGTTTAGGCCGCAGGGTCAACCATAGCCGGCTTTTTCGAAAATCGGCAAGCTTTCTACCTGCGGTTTTGTTTTTGCAAATTCCAGGATGGTCGAGGATGGCCGGTTTAATGTAGTAGATGGCCGCATTTCGTGGCAAACGGTCCGACTAGAGACCCATGGCGACCAGCCTCGTATGGCCATTCCCGAAGTTGCGGTGGAATAGTTCCTGTTTTTGCTGTCTGAGCCGCCAAACAGGAACTATTCCACCGCAACTTATAAAGAGATAGGTTTTAGATACGGCCAAGGTCGTAGGATCGAGCGGCTGCTTCGCCGGCGCAGATGAGGTTGGTTGTGGCTTCTTGCACACCGAGTGCCTGTTCCAGGTCCATGGGCTTGCGGCAGATCGGAAGCACCAAGTCGACGCCCTGCCCATACACCGCATCGAGGTTGTCAGCGCGACCGCCCACGACAGCGACCACCGGCTTGCCATACCGCTTGGCACGGCGCGCCACGCCCACCGGCGCCTTACCAGCGGCGGATTGCTCATCCATATTGCCCTCGCCCGTTATGACCAGGTCGACATCGCGCACGCACTCGTCAAACCCCACGAGATCGAGCACCGTCTCCACACCCGAGCGCAGCTCCGCACCGAGCGCCAGCAACGCCGCGCCCAAGCCACCGGCAGCGCCCGCGCCGGGCACGCCGAGCACCGAGCCAAATGTCCGTGCGCCCTCGGGTGTGCGCAACAAACCCTGGGCTCGAGCTCCGGCAATCGCAGCATCGAGCAAGCGACCGTAGCCGACCATCCAACTGTCGTACCCGTGAAGCGCCTCGGCATCATCCGCCGGCAGACCCTTCTGTCCGCCGAACACCGCAAGCGCGCCGCGACGCCCTACGAGCGGATTCTCGACATCCGAAAGCACAACGATACGAGCGCCATCCAAAGCCTGCAGCGCGGGCGCCAAATCAACGCTCGCCACCCGCTCAAGGCCAGCAAGACCGGGGGCGACATCGCATCCCTGATCATCGACCACACGCGCGCCCAGCGCCTGCAGCATGCCGGCGCCACCGTCGTTGGTGGCACTACCGCCCAGACCAATATAGATAGTCTTTGCACCCGCGCGAACCGCACGAAGCATGAGCTCGCCCACGCCATAGGTTGTGGCCGCCAGCGCCGACGACTCCGTGCAAGGCGAATACCCAATGCCGGCCGCCTCGGCCATCTCAATTACAGCCGAGTCGTGCTCGTCGTCCACCAGCATCCGGGCAGACACGCGCTTGCCCAAGGGGCCTGCAACCTCGCAGGTCACAAGCTCACCGCCGCACGCGGCAACGGCATCGAGCGTTCCCTCGCCACCATCTGCTAGCGGCAACGCGGCCACCTGGGCATCGGGCCACACACGGCGTATGCCCTTGTCAACCGCCGCCTCCGCCTGCGCGCTCGA
>CABUVB010000063.1 GCA_902494815.1 uncultured Collinsella sp.
AACACGGTTTGGATAAGGCGCCGGAATTTGGGCACGGGCGCCTTTGCCGCCAGGGTCCCGGGCCTTGTGGCGCCGAGCACGAGTATCGACGAGAGAAGGAAGGGGATGAAGGGAAGGAAGGACGGCGCCTGGGCAATGGCGTAGGGCAGGAAGGAGAGGAACGGCAGGTCGTTTGCGGAGGCCGGGATATCCGCGATGCCGGAGCTGCTCAGAGCGCGGCAATATGCGAGCTCTGCGTCATTGGTCTCCTGGTCCCCCACGATGGACCCGGATTGGAAGCCCTCGTCCATGAGCGCGTAGTAGCTCTCGGCAGAGTCGAGAAAGGCGGCGTCGGTTTGAGCGGCGAGGGCGGCGTTCGCGTATCTTGCAAGCTCAGCGTCATCTTGCTGCTCTGGCGATAGGTCTGTGCCGCTGGCCCGGGGCGCGCGCGTATTGAATGCGTCGACAAAGCCCTGCATGCCCTGCTTCATAAAGAAGGGGCCGTAGATGGGTGAATTGAACGCAATGGGGACGGAAAAGGCTGCAGCAAGAACGAGCGTGGAAATCCATACGGCCTTGTCTCTTAGGATTAGTTTGAGAAGAAGTCGACAGTACATTCAGAAGCACCTGCATTCCTCAAAGAATCGTTAGATTAAAAGTAACAGATTGAATGAAGATGCGCGCGGCGGGGGCGAGGCGAATGGCTGAACGGTATCGATATGCGGGTTTAACGGCATATCGACCACATAGATTATTAACTCGCATTTCTACCCGCCCTTTTCGTAGAGTCGCCGATACGTGCTTAGCGCACCCTCGGCGCGTCCGGCAGGCTTTGCGAAATGGGATCCAGGAGACTTCGGCGCAGCATCATCTTGCGGAATGCTTCTAATGAGCCTCCCATCCTTCAAAAACAGAATCTCATCGCACAGCCTATCGACCGAATCCAAGATGTGGGATGACATGATGATGCACGTACCAGAATCGGCCAGCTTCCTGAGAATCTCGGAATGCAAGTCCACCCTGCTGGGGTCGAGCGCGTTCATGGGCTCATCTAATAGAAGGTACCGCGCGCCCGTCGCATACGCAATCGCCAGGGTAAGCTGCTGCTTCATGCCCTGGCTCAGAGTGCGGATCCTCATCTTCGCGAACTCGCCTATCTGCGTTTGTTCCACTATCTCTTCGATATCGCGAGCATGCGGCCACATATCGCAAACCATCTTGAGGTGATCTTCCGCACGCAATCCGGGATACAGCAGCGTCCCCTCACCAGGTGCATAGAAGATCATAGAACGGACCTCTCTCGCACCCGTACCCTGCACCTCATCCAGAACGATGCTCCCGTCCACGCGAGGACCCGGCAAACCTGCCATCGCACGCAGCAACGTCGTCTTTCCATGCCCGTTCGGAGCGACGAGACCGTAGACCGTACCCGGGGCAAACTCAGCGTTCACCGAATCTACGAGCACCTTCTTTCCATAAGAGATCGTCAGCGTTTGAAGGTCAATCATCGAGATCATCCCCTTTCGATCTTTGGAACACTCAGGCGCACCATCAACGGAGATACGGCGCCCAAGACCACCAGCAGAGCGCCCGATGCGCCGACGACCTCTCCAAAAGGCATCGCGTTCGTCCCTCGCCCAAGGAACCCAATCGTCCCCACCTGGGAAGCGGGATCAAACGAGGCGAATGGAGCCAGCAGCGCGACGCCCATGCCCACGCTTTCAACATGAGCGCTCAACGAACCCAACACCAAGAGAACCGCGCAAACCATTCCGGTGACAACGGGGTTGCGGCTAATCGCTGCTGTCAACGCAGCGACGACGGAAATCACGCCGTATGCCATGACCAGCAACGGAATACTGCACAACACCGCCTTCCCCACCATGGACGTTGTCGAAGCTCCCGCCCGAATGAGAGCGACGGGATACTCCGATCCACCCGCACCGTTCTTAATCACGGACACAACGACAGCGGGAACCATCGACACCAAAAGCAGCACCAAGCCAAGCAGGAGAGCCAGCGCAACAGCCGTCAGAAAACGCACATGCGCTGTTGCGGGGATCTGGAGAACCAGAAGGGAACGACACTGCAGGTGGGTGCACGCGAGCGATGTGACAACCACGGGCAACAGCAAAAATAAGGAGGGAAGCGCTGCCTGAAGATACGAAAGGAGGATTAATGGGGGCATCTTCGTACTTAACTTGTAAACCTTGGGGTCCGGCAAGCTCGCGATCGACTCAAGCAGAAGGGCGCGCGCCTCCGCACGAGAAGGAGTCTCCGGCTCGATTCCGATCGATTGCAGGAGAGTCGCATCTGCCGCGCCCAGCTCACCTCGAGCGCGCTCGTACGTCGCAAGGCTTCGAAACCCCTCCGCAGGCATAGGCGCGTACACGAAACCCGAAAGAGCATCCCGCATGTCTTCCAGGGCCGCTTTGCCCTCGACGTCCATATTCGCAGCGTTCTGCTCTAGATACCGATCTATTGAACGGAGCTCCCCATCCCTATACCGAACAGCGGAAACGTTATCAGCGTCAGGAAACATCTCGACCAGAGCCGGGGCCAGCATCGTCGTCGACATTGCAATCGCGCATACGGCGAGGGTAGGAGAACGCAGGAGCAGTTTCCCCATCGTTCTTACGTATGCAACGGCGGAGGCACAAGCGCTCGAACGAGTTGCCGTTCTCGATGCAGTGAAGGAACCTCTCTCAAGACAAATCGGGGATATCGGGCACGCGCAGCCGCTCTTTCCAGCAACGCAAAGCAGGCTAATTGCCAGCACCTCGATCCCGATTGCGCATACGAGGGCAATCGCGCCACGCTCGAAGCAAAGTCCAGGCAGATTCACTATCTGCGTTGTCGGGTACGGGCTATAGGCGCCGACGGTCAACTCAGTGTTCGCATACGTAAGGGGATTCAACAGGGCGAACTCACGTAAAGCGATGGATCTTCCGTAATACCCGGGAACCATCGTCACCCCCATCAGGGCACATACGAACACGATTCCAAGCGTAGGGTTATTGGCAATCTTCACGGCAAGGTGAACGACAAGCGAGATGAACGCTGCCACCAAGAATTGCATGATGGCCGTCTGCGCGAACACCAGCCAAGCCGGTTTGATAACCGGAGTCGCATATTGAATGTAGCCTATCGGATAGAACGGCGAGCCCGGGCCATTCTTCACAAGCGCGGCGATTATCCCTGGAAGATTGATGGCGAGGACGGCAAGCATTGCAAAAACACTCGCCCATACGCTCGATGCAACAAGTCTACCCAGCTCGCCCATCGGTGCCTGGATGATGAGCTTTTCACGTTTGTTAAGACGCGCGGCAAGGAACGAGACGGCAACGGCCGTTGCGACCCATAGCAAGTACTCCTTCGATCCGTCATAATAGGTGTACTCTCCATCCGATATCTGCAGAAACGGAAGTAGGGGAGAGAGCGGTGCCAAGATAAGACGTCCCGCGGCAAGAGGGTACAGAAGCGCGGGCATGCTTGATGAAGAGGTATAGACACCGTCCTCCCCCGCATTCACAAGCGCATCCGCATAGGATGCTGACAATTCCTGCTCAACACGGGTTATTCCCGACTCGAGGTATTCAACCCGTCCGTCGATGCCAGCCGCGCTCCTGAAGACGGGCAGAGCACAAAGAACCATCAACGCAACAACGACAACACAGAGCGACCTGGAGGAGAGAAGCGACCTAAAGATCGCCTTCGAGATTTTGAGCATATTCATCGCCAACCTTAACCTCATCCAGTCGGAACAGAGGGGCCGAACAAAATGCTCGGCCCTTATTACTTGCCGGCAAAGTCAATTTAACATAAACTGTTAAAAAGTAACCTGGGTTTTTAAATTCTTCGGAGGTTATTATGAGTTCCGACAATCGCACTCCCCGGCTTCATTCCTTCCGCATCGCATGTGCGATAGCCTCTGCGACCCTTTGCGCCACCGCCATCGCACAAGTGGCGTTCTCCTTAAAGCCAGCAATCGAAGTGCTCGACAACCCTGTAATTGCAGACTCCCCCGCGTATCCAGCCCTTGCGATCTCGACATTGGTCCCTGCCGTCATCGGTATCGCTACGACCATCCTCAGCGCCGTTCTCGTGTGGACGATCAAGAGCGGAGACCCCTTCAAGAAAGGGTCTGCGACATGCTTGAAGGTGCTCGGCATTCTCTTCGTTGTTCAAGCTGCCACCAGCCTCTACGCCGGCTCACTCAAAACCTCCGTTTCGATGTTTGGCGGCGAGGGGGCCGTCGGCGCCCAAGAGATCGCTTCATCATTCGATTGGACCTCTCTGGTTCTCGGCATCGTCCTGTTCATGCTTTCCCAGCTCTTCTTGTACGCCCGAGAGCTGTACCTCGACTCCGACGAGATTGCGTAAGGAAACGCCATGCCCGTAATTGTTCGCCTCGACAAGATCATGGCCGAGCGAAAGATTTCCTCGAACGAACTTGCCGAAAGGATTGGAACCACGCCCGTGAACCTGTCCCGTATTAAAAAAGGGCATATTCGCGGCATTCGCTTCAACACACTCGAGCAGCTATGCCTCGCCCTTCGTTGCCAACCCGGAGACCTTCTCGAAGTCATGAGCGAAGAGGATGCCCGAAAGGAGTTCGGACTCGATTGGTCCGCCGAGGATTAGAGGGCGGTCGTACTCGCCCTGCACACGGGGATGCGAATCGGCGAGGTCTGCGGCCTTCGGTGGTGCGATGTGGATTTCGAGACGGGCCTGATCTCGATCAGACACTCGGTGGCGTACGCGAAGGGAATGGGTTCGTTCATCAAGGACACCAAGACCCATGACGCCAGGGGTATCCCCATCGACCCGGTCGGCCTACTCCCCTTCCTGAAGGAGACCCACGAGATCGACTGCGGAAAGCTGCGCTTGCGCGGCCTTACCGGAGCGGTCGAGATCGGGGACTGCTACATCCTGTCGGAGCCGGGCGCGACCTTCGCGACGACAAGCTATATCCGCAGGGCGTTCAAGACGTTCTCGGAGACCAACGGCCTCATGGGCACCAACGACGAGCTGATCACGTTCCACGGCCTTCGCCACACGTTCGCAACGCAGTGGATCCGCCAAGGCGGCGATATCAAGGCGCTCCAATCGATCCTCGGCCACAAGGACGCCATGGCGACGCTCAACGTCTACGCCGACATCGAGCCCATCTCCAAAATCCATAACATGCTGCGCGCCACGCCGTGCCTTTGGCGCGGGCACCTCGGGCCGAGGGTCGATCCGGGTCCCATGTTCCAACAGAGGATCCAGGAGTCCATCGAGACGCTCCAGGCGTTCGGCTACGGCATCACCGAGCCGGACGACCGAAATATCGCCATACGCGACGTGAAGACGAACAGTTGGCTCTAGCTCACCGAGTACGCGGCAGTGCTGGGCCCATCCCAACTGAGGTCACGGTGGTCCGATAGGGGCGCCGCCCGCGGCATGCGCCGCGGAGCGGTATCCCCTACCGAAGGGCGGGGATGCCCTCCGCTTCCAGTTCGGAATCAGCCGTCGGAGGCGTTCGGCTGACTGCGGGAACGGCCTGTCCGCTCAATGTGTTCGGCTGAGATCGGAAATCAACCCAACACGAGCCGGACACGCGCCAGACGGCTCTTCCCCGTACGGCCTTCCCCCTTACGCTCATGTTGCAGGCATGTAACGCCGCAGCGAGCGCGCCTTTTTTGCGCCAGACAGGTACAATGATGAACACTGTACCGTAGCGGAGCGCCCCGCGCGCGCCGCAACCACGCGAAAGGGTTTCCCATGGCCGAGATCTCGTCCTCCCGTATCGTCATCACCGTCCTTGGCAAGAACCGCCCCGGCATCGTCGCCGGCGTCACCCGCGTCCTGGGCGAGGCCAACGTCGACATCCGCGACATCACGCAGTCCATTATCGAGGACATCTTCACCATGACCATGCTGGCCGATACCGCCGAGTCCAAGCTCGACTTCGCTGAGCTGCAGAAGGCCCTGGCCGAGGCCGGCGAGCTTTCGGGCGTCAACGTGTCCATCCAGCGCGAGGACGTCTTTAACTTTATGTACCGCCTGTAGCGAGCAAGCCGCCGGGGATTGCCTGACACGCGCATGCCCATGCAAACCACCCCGATGCGGCCCGGAGAGGAGCGCACATGGCCTACGACGCCAAGAAAATCTATTACCGCTTCGATGACCACTTGAGCCGACTGGTTCTGGATTACGAAGCAAGCCGCCAGATTTCGTCTGAGAGCGAAAGCCTCTACCACGGCCTGCCGACCGACCCTTATGACGAGGGCTTGTTCGAAGAGCACAATGTCAAGCGCGGCCTGCGCAATGCCGACGGCTCGGGCGTGGTCGCGGGCCTCACTCGTATCTCGGATGTGCACGGCTACAACAAGGTCGACGGAAAGGTCGTGCCCGATCAGGGCAAGCTCACGCTTCGCGGCTACAGCATCGAGGATCTGGTCAACAATGCCCAGGCCGAGAATCGCTACGGCTACGAGGAAGTCGCCTATCTGCTTATCACGGGTTCGCTGCCCAACAAGGAAGAGCTCGACGGCTTCTGCGAGCGCCTAGGTGCCTTTAGACATCTGAGCGACGAGTACGTCAAAGAGTTCCCCATGACCACGGTGTCGTCGAGCATCATGAACGTGCTCCAGCGCGCCGTACTGCTGCTCTACGCCTTCGATGCCGAACCAGACGTGATCACGCCCGAGCACGAAATCGACGTCGCCATTTCCATGCTCGCACGTCTCCCGCGCATCGCCGCCTTCGCACACATGGCCTCGGTCGCCAAGCTTCGCGGCTCCGAGGTTCACGTGCCGCACCCCACGCCCGGCCTCTCCACCGCCGAGACCATCCTACAGGTCCTGCGCGGCGGCATGGCGTTCACCCGCGATGAGGCGATGCTGCTCGACGTTATGCTCATGCTGCATGCCGAGCACGGCGGCGGCAACAACTCCACCTTCGCTTGCCGCGTGCTGTCGTCTTCGGCCACCGATCCGTATTCCGCCTACGCCGCGGCTATCGGCTCGCTCAAGGGCCCGCGCCACGGCGGTGCCAATGCCAAGGTCGTGTCTATGCACGAGGACATCCGCGCGCATGTCTCCAACTGGGAGGACGAGGACGAGGTCGCGGCCTACCTGGGCAAGATCCTCGACAAGCAGGCCTTCGACGGCACGGGCCTCATCTACGGCATGGGCCACGCCGTCTATACGCTCAGCGACCCGCGCGCCGAGGTCTGCCGCCGTTACGCGCGCTCACTGGCAGCCAAGAAGGACTTGGGCGAAGAGTTCGCACTCATCGAGCGCATCGAGCGCCTGGCACCGCAGGTGATGCGCGACCACGGCATGACCAAGCCCATCTGCGCCAACATCGACCTGTACACGGGCTTTATCTACAAGATGCTCGGCGTGCCCGAGACGCTCTTTACGCCGCTATTCGCCGTCGCCCGCATGGCCGGCTGGTCGGCACACCGCATGGAAGAGCTCTTCTGCGCGCACCGTATTATTCGCCCCGCCTACCGCCCGGTTATCGAGCCGCTGAAGTACAAGCCACTCGCCGACCGATAGGACGCGGACCGTTATAGATCTTGAGCGTGGCCAGGGCATCGCCGCCCTCGGCCACGCTTTTTATGCCAGTAGAAAGGATCGCATCAAATGATTGTGTTTTCCGATATGGACGGAACGTTGCTGACAAGCGATAAGCAGATGAGCGATGCCACCTGGGCGATGCTCGACGAGCTCGCACGTCGTGGCATCGAGTTTGTTCCCTGCACGGGGCGTCCGCTGTCGGGCATCTTTGAGCCCATTCTCGCCCATCCCGCCGTGCACTACGCGGTCTGTGCCAACGGCGCCAGCGTCTGGCAGCTCGACGAGGATACGCCCACCGACGCCTCGCGCGCCACGTGCATCTTGAGCCGTCCGCTCGATTGCGACATTGCCCACCGCATCCATCGCATTGCCGCCGGCCACGATGTGACCTTCGATATCTTCGCGGATGGGCAGTGCTTCCTCCCCCGCTCGCTTTACGGGCGTCTGGATGAGTTCTGTGGCGGCGACCCCCACATCGCGGCTTCGCTCAAGCGCACACGAACACCGATCGACATGGATATCGACAGCAAGATCGACGAGGTCGAGACGCTCGAACGCATCGCCATGTACTGGCACGACCCGGCCGATCGCGACGCCATCGCCGCGGCGCTCAACACGCTCGGAGGCATTGAGGTCACGCGTTCTTACGCCATGAATATCGAGGTCATGGGTGAGGGCGCCACCAAGGGGACGGCCCTCACGTGGCTATGCGAGCACCTGGGCGAGCGTCTCGCCGACGCCTGGGCGTTCGGCGACAACATCAACGACATCCCCATGCTGCAGGCAGCGGGCCACGGCATGGCCATGATCAACGCCGAGCCCGAGGATCGCGAGGCCGCCGACGCCATCACCGAATACGACAACGACCACGACGGCGTCGCCCGCACCATCATGGCCGCCCTCGCCTAGTCATTGGGGACGTTCTTAAACGACTAGTCGTTGGGGACACTCTTCGCAAAAAGCTGCAAGGACTGTCCCCCACTGTCGGCAGAAAAGGAACGTCCCCATCTGCCGAATTAGGAGAGACTCTCCAACACGCGACGGAGCTCCTGCTGGACGGCGTGGTCGCGGTTGCACCCCACCACGCGATCGGCGACTGCCTTGAGCGCGGGGCGCGCGTTTTCCATCGCGCAGCCCGTGCCGACAAAGCGAATGATCTCGTAGTCGTTCATCGAGTCGCCAAACGCCATGACCTCGTCGCGTTCGACGCCATAGTGCTCCATGAGCTGTGCGATGCCCGAGGCCTTCGACACACCGGGCTGCATGGCATCGATCCACGCGTTGCCCGAAGGCGCAAAGGTAAAGAGCTGACCAAGTTCGCGCTGTAGCACGTACGCACTGTCCATAACCGCACTGTCGTCGCAAAAGATACTCGCTTTGATGATATTTACGCTGGGATCGGGCAGCTCCCAAATGCGCTCGGCATTGGGAAGGTCC
>CABUVB010000064.1 GCA_902494815.1 uncultured Collinsella sp.
AACAGAACGGCGCCGACCTCGTCACGGTCAAGGTTCTGGGCAAGGCCGAAGACGGTCTCACCGGTATCGGAGCTCTTGAACTCCAGAAGCTCGCCTGCCATGGCGCTCTTGAGGCCGGAGACGCGCGCGATGCCGTCGCCTACCTCGTCGACCGTTGAAACCTCATGCGTATCGACCGTCGCGGAGAGGCTCGTGAGCTGCTCCTGCAGTTTCTTGGCGATATCCTGGGCATTGAGGGTTTCGGACATTAGGCTTCACCTCCGTACGAATTAGCAGAGTTTGCGAGGGTCTCCTGCGCGATGCGCAGCTGCGTCTTGACGGAAATGTCACGACGCTCGCCGCGGGCCTCGAGCACCAGGCCGCCCACGATAGACGGGTCGACCTGCTCGATAAGGAATACCTTGCGGCCGAAGTCCTGCTCGCATTTCTTAGTGATGGTTTGACGCAGCTCGTCGTCGAGCGGGATCGCCGTGGTGACGGTCACGCCCACTACATCCTCGTCTTCCTCGGCAACATACTTAAAGGCAGCTGCCACCTTGGGAAGAAGGTCGAGCTGGTCGCGCTTGGACATGGTGTCGAGCACGGCGATGATCTCGGGGCTGGCGCTAGCCAGGCGCTCGATCATCCCGAGGTCCTCGAACACATGGTTCTCGGCCTTAGCGGCTTCCAGAAGGGAGCGCGCGTAGGTCTCGAGCACCTTGTCCTGATAGCGGCTAGTCGGCATTCAGGCTACCTGCTTCCTGGATGTAGCGCTCGATGAGCTTCTTCTGCTCGGACTCGTCCTCGAGCGCCTCGCCCACGATCTTGGTGGCGACGGCAACGGACAGGTCGGCGATGGAGCTCGCGGCACCGGCGTAGATGGACTTGCGCTCGTCCTCGACGGTCGTATGGGCCTTGGCGATGATCTCCTCGGCCTCCTTGTGAGCAGCCTCAATGATACGGGCGCGCTCGGACTCGGCGTCCTTACGGGCCTCGAGAACGATGTCGGCAGCCTGACGACGGGCGTCGGTGACGATCGAGTCGGACTCAGCGCGCTTGGCGATGGCCTCCTGCTTGGTCTTCTCGGCCTCGTCGAGGCTCTCCTCGATCTTCTTACCGCGCTCCTCCATGGTTTTCATGATGCCCGGCAGGGCGACCTTGGCCAGCACGATCCAGATAATCAGGAAGGCGATAAGCGCCGGGACGAACTCCGCCATCTTAGGGATGAGGATGTCCGCACCGGCAGCGCCGTCCTCGGCGAACGCGGAAACCGGCATGAGCAGCGCGGCCGCGGACGCGGAGAGTGCGATCGCGCTCTTCTGGGATGAAAGATTCATACTTGACGCTCCGTGCTATTTAACGATCAGCGCGACAACGAAGCCGATCAGAGCCAGAGCCTCGCCGAAGGCGGAGCCCATGATGAAGACGGTGAACACGCGGCCCTGGACCTCAGGCTGACGGGCCATAGCACCCGTAGCACCCAGAGCAGACAGGCCGATAGCAAGACCAGCGCCGATAACACCGAGACCGTAACCGATAACTCCCACGATTCCTCCTTTGTCGTGCGTGTCTTATTTCACGCAGGATAACCTTTTTATAACTGCCGGGCTCCATGGGTACGGGCACCGGCGGTTGAACGAATTGCCTTACCTTTGCAGGCGCGGACGGAAGATTACTCCTCCTCCGCGACCTCCTCTGCCTCGGAGACATACACGGCGGTAAGGACCGTGAAGACGTAAGCCTGGATGGCGCCGACCACGAGCTCGATCGCATAGATCAGGATGAGGATGGCAAGCCAGGCCAGCGAAGGCAGGGCGCCGACGGCGTGGGCCGCGGAAACCTGCTGAAGCAGCGGCTGCATGAACATGCTCGCCATGATGGCGAACGAGCCCATGACCACGTGTCCTGCGAACATGTTGCAGAACAGACGGACGGCGAGCGTGATGAGGCGCAGGAAGGTCGAGAAAAGCTCGACGACCCACACAAGCACGTTCATCGGGAAGCTCACGCCCTGCGGGGCGAGGCTCTTGATGTAGCCGATCACGCCGTGAGCCTTGCATCCGTAGTAGATGAAGTACACGAAGGCGAAAATGGCGAGCGCGGCGGTGGAGCCGATTGCGCCGGTGCCGGGCTTCATTCCCGGGATCAGGCCGATCATGTTATTGATCAGGATGAACAGGAAAAGCGAGCACAGGAACGGGAAGTGCTTCTTCCAGTTCTCACCCACGACGCCCTTGCCGATATCGTTCTCGACGTACTCGATGATGTACTCGAAACCGTTGACGAAGAAGCCCTTGGGAACCAGGGTCTGCTTCTTCTTGAACACGGCCAGGACGATCAGGAGCACGATCGTGGAGACGATCAGCCAAAACGAGTACTGCGTGATGCCGCAGCTCAGATCGCCCACGACAGGGGTGGAGCTGAACTCGCTGACCAGATGATTAATCTCATCAGGCAGCTTTTCAAAAATTTCCACGACTTACCTTTCGACCTCATGAGGATCTCGCAGCGCCTTGGCGACGCGAACCGTGCAGGCGGCCATAAAGACCACGAAGCCGATCGCCTCGCCCAGGAGGAACATGCGAAATGCCTCTCCGAACAACGCAAACACAACCAAGGTAAAGACGAGCAGGGCGACTGCCGAGACCGCCAGACTCACCATGCCCTTGAGCATGTCCGCATTCTGCTTATCGTCAAGAACCGGCTTGAGCGTAAAGACAAAGGGAAGGAAGGCAATTGCGCCCGCGATGGCGCCTGCAACGATAGCGAGCAGATCGGCTATCTGAAACACTGGCGTCCTCACTTTCCTTTTTAACGCCTCACAGAACAGTTCCCGCCAAACATTGGTGACTATTGTACGAGCCAATCGCTAAAGTACAACCGTAAAACAAACGGTTAATACGCACCTGTACGTTTTCTTAAGGCCTTCTTTATGCCGCAGGTACGGTAATACGTTTTTTCGAACCCCTCAGGGCAAAACGTCCGTTAACAGAAGTGCGCGTGGACGAATTTTGCTCGCCCGCGCGCACCATTTCTTCGTATTTGCGACCGTAGCCGACAAGGCCCAACGACTAGAGCGTACCGTAGATGCGGTCGCCGGCGTCGCCCAGGCCGGGAACGATATAGGCGGCCTCGTTGAGATGGTCATCGATGGCGCACGTATAAATATGTACGTCGGGGTCCTTTTCGGTCAGTGACTTGAGGCCCTCGGGCGCGGCGACGATACACAGCATGCGGATATCCTTGACACCGCGCTCGCGCAGGTAGCTGATGGCCATCTCGGCCGAACCGCCCGTGGCGAGCATGGGGTCGACAACCAGGCAGATGCGCTGATCGATATCCTTGGGCATCTTGCAGTAATACTCATGCGGCTCGTGAGTAACCTCGTCGCGCTCCATTCCAATGTGGCCCACGCGAGCCGAGGGTACCAAGTCGAGGATACCGTCGACCATGCCAAGGCCCGCACGCAGGATGGGAACGATGGCGAGCTTTTTGCCAGCGAGCTGCTTAAACGTGGCAGTGGTGATGGGGGTCTCGACCTCGACGTCTTCCATGGGCAGGTCGCGCATGGCCTCGTAGCCGTCAAAGAGCGCAAGCTCGCGCACGAGCTGGCGGAACTGGTTGGTGCCGGTGCTCTTGTCGCGCAGGATCGACAGCTTGTGCTGGACGAGCGGATGGTCGACAAGCGTCACGCGGGACGTATCGTAGGTGACGGTCATGGGTTGATTGCCCCTTTCGTTGCGGCCGGAAGATGGCCTTGCTGACAAGACGCATGGCGACATTGTTGCCTCGCGCCGTGCATAAGTTTAACGGTTTGTTGTATCGAGCAGCTCGTCGCAACCCTACTGAGCGGTGTTGAGCGAACGCTTGACGGCATCACGCCAACCAGCGAGGTTGCTCTCACGGCGCTCGGCGGACATGTGAGGATGGAAGACTTTGACGATCTGAGCGTTTTGCTCCAGCTCCTCCAAATCCTCCCAATAGCCGACAGCAAGGCCCGCCAAGTACGCGGCGCCAATCGCCGTGGTCTCCACCGTCTCGCACTGCAGCACGGGGATATCCAGCAGATCGGCCTGGAATTGCATGATGAACTCGTTGCGCGAGGCACCGCCATCGACGGACAGGCGCTCAATCGAAAGTCCCACGTCCTGCTCCATGGCGCGTAGCACGTCATAACTCTGGTAGGCCATGGACTCGCAGGCCGCACGCACAATGGTCGCGCGACTCGAGGCGCCGGTCAGGCCGCACACGATACCGCGAGCATGCGGGTCCCACCAGGGAGCGCCCAGGCCTGCGAAGGCGGGGACGAAGTAGCAGCCCTCGTTGTCGTTAATCGAAGTGGCGAGTTGCGCGGACTCGCTCACGCTCGAGATGATGCCCATGTTGTTACGCAGCCAGTTCATGGTTGAGCCGGCGGCAAAGATAGAGCCCTCGAGCGCATAGCTGATCTTGCCGTCCGCGGCGATACCGATCGTGGAGACCAGACCGTTCTTGGATTCGACGATCTCGTCGCCGGTGTTCATGAGCATAAAGCAACCCGTGCCATAGGTGTTTTTGGTCTGGCCGGGATGGAAGCAGCAGTGGCCGAACAGCGACGCCTGCTGGTCGCCCGCCACGCCCATGATGGGTGGCATGTTGGTCATGATGTCGCTCGCGACGCGGCCGTAGTCGCCCGAGCTCCAACGAACCTCGGGCATCATGGAACGCGGGATGTCGAAAAGTGCCAGCAGATCGTCGTCCCAATCGAGCGCATGGATATTAAAGAGCGCGGTGCGGCTGGCATTGGTGTAGTCGGTGGCAAAGACCTGACCGCCGGTGAGGTTGTAGATGAGCCAGGTGTCGATGGTGCCGAACATGAGGTCGCCCGCCGCCGCGCTCTCACGCGCACCGTCGACGTTATCGAGAATCCACTGCACCTTGGAGGCCGAGAAATACGGGTCGAGCGTAAGCCCCGTGCGGGAGCGCACCAGCTCTTCTGCGCCCTGCTCGACCAGCTCGTCGATCAGAGGTGCGGTGCGACGGCATTGCCACACGATGGCGTTATAGATGGGCTGGCCGCTTATGCGGTCCCACACCACCGTGGTCTCGCGCTGGTTGGAGATACCGATGGCGGCAATGCGGTCAGAATGGATGCCGCTCTTAAACTGGACCTCCATCATCACGCCGATCTGGCTGGCAAGCACCTCCGTGGGATCCTGCTCCACCCAGCCGGGGCGCGGGAAGCTGGTTTTGACGCTACGACGCGCCTGGGCGACGATGCAGCCGTACTCGTCGACGATGGTCGCGAGTACCGAGGTAGTGCCGCAGTCGAGCGCCATGATGTAGGAACCGCCAAAGCTAAACGGGGCGTCTTCCATACCCAGGCTACCTAGATTCAACGACATCGCTTAAACCTTTCTATTGCATCGGGTCGGACAGGACCCGTTCGATCTCTGATGCGGGAAGCGCGCCTTGGCGCAGGATCTGGAGCTCGCCGTGCTGAAACGACACGATGGTTGAGGCATCGCGACACGGGGTCTCACCGGCGTCGACGGCCACATCGACCCCCTCCAGGATGCGCTCCTCCACCGTGGCAAAACTTGCCGGCGCGGGCGCTCCATGCGTGTTGGCGCTGGTGCAGGCAAGAGGGCTGCCGCAGGCGCGGATGAGCGCTTGCACCACGGGCGAGGCCGAAGCGCGAAGTGCCACCGTGTCGTCGGCGGCGCGCATAAAGGTCGGCACGCAGGGGGCCGCCTTAACCACGATAGTCAGGGCACCCGGCCAGCATCGTCGGGCGAGCATGCGGGCCTCATGAGGGATATCCACGCCATAGCGGTCGAGCGCCTCGGCATCATCGACCAGCCAGGCAACCGTTTGGGTGAGCTCGCGCTGCTTGAGGGTAAAGATACGACGATAGCCGGTACCGAGCGCGGGGACCGCGGCGCCGTTGACGGTGGCCTGCGGATCGCGCGGCCACGGCAGAGGCTCACTTGTATCTTGTGGAACGGCATCCGAGAAAGCGTTGACCGCCACGGCGACACCGTAGACCGTCTCGGTTGGAATAAGCGCCAGGCCGCCGCGACCGAGTAGCTCGGCCGTGCGCTCGACTGCAAGCCGATGCGGCTCGCGCGCTCCCTCGTATACCCGATAGACCGTCTGCATGTGTATGCCAGCCCCTTACGCCCTGCTGCAAGTTTGTTTACTGTGGGGCATTCTCGCACGAAACGTTCAATCTATTTGCCCAGAGCGCATGTTGGTTTGGTGAGCGGCTCTAGTAGTCGGTGAAAGTGAGGGGGTTATTGGACGGCTACGAACTTCTTGGGTCTTCCGGCGTGACGTTCTTGGGCGGCGTAACGCTCGATGCTGTCTATCGTTATCATCCGACGGCCATCGACGAGTTCAACATCGAGCTTTCCGGCTTTGACCAGCGCGGTAATCCGCGGAGCGGAGACTTTGAGGTCCAGCGCCGCGTCTTTAAATGTTCGGCACGCCGCTTCTCGAGCGTCCTCGTGGTCGATTTCGACTGAAAGGGCCACGACCTCGGCCGAGCGTTCGTACCCTGCCGGAGTCAAACCGTTGTTGAGGTCGTCGGCCAAAAACGCCATCAGCGCCTCGGTGGCATGGGCAATCGCTTCTTCGCGCGTATCGCCATCGGCAAAGGCACCGGGAATCTGCGGGAAGCTGGCGCAGTAACCGTCGTCTTCTTTTATGAGAACGCAGTCATAGGTAAATCGCTGCCTCATTTTGCCTCCAACTACCATCCAGCTTGGCGACGAATACTTGCCCACGTGCCCTTCTTTGGTCGATCACCACCAGAGCCGTTCACGGTGACAACACGGTCGCCAGAAACATACTTAGCATGACTGCCGACTTGCGCGACCTTCACGAATCCATCGTGCTTGAGTAGGGCAATGATTTCCCGAAAGGTAGGAGGTTGCATGGGCCGACCTCTTTCAGCCGTCCTAATTATAAACTATTTTATAATTTTTGCTAACCAGTTAATAAATATTACTGGCGCTGCTTGGGCTCGGTGACGATGGCTCGGACGATACGGGGACGATCGGTGAGGTCGTGGACGATGCGCACATCCGAAAGGCCCGCTTGACGGCAGAGCTCGGCCGCGGCGTCGAGCGCGCCCTCGTAGAGCTCGCAGGCAAAGAGGCCGCCGGCGCGCAACATGTAGGGCGCCGCGTTGAGCAGACGGCGGAAGATATCGAGGCCGTCGGCACCGCCCTCGAGCGCCAGATCGGGCTCAAAGTCCTTGACCTCGTGCGGCAGCGAGCGCATGACATCGGTGGGAATGTAGGGCGGGTTGGAGACGAGCACGTCAAAGGTGCCCCACTCTTCGCGGGGAATGGAGCTCACCAGGTTGGTGAGGCTAAAGGCGACCTCGTCGGACGTGAGGCCAAGCGCATCGCGGTTTTTGGTAGCAAGGTCGATGGCGCGCGGCTCGATATCGGTAGCAGTGCAGGTGACGTGGCCGCGACGCTCCCAGGCAAGCGAGAGCGAGATACAGCCCGTGCCGCAGCCGACCTCGAGAACGCGGGCAGTGCGGAGCTCGGCTGGGGCAGGTACGTTGGCCTCGGCGGCATCTTGCGCGGGAGTCGTCTGTTGGTCGGCACCCTCAATGGCGATGCCGTATTCGTCGAGCTCGGGCTCGGCGGCTTCCGCGGCTTCGGCTTCTGCTGCCTGCGCGGCTTCCTCGGCCTCGCGATCGGCAAGCTCCTCGGCATAGGCGCGGCTACCGAGCACGTCGCTACCCAGCGCAGCCTCATCGGCGGCCGTCAGGTTGGCGGCACGGCGCTCGGCGGTCGCGCGTTCGTCTGCCAGCGCGGCCTCGGCTTTGCGAGCCTGCTCGACCTCATCGTTCCAAGGCAGCTCCACGCGCTGGCGGGCGGCGGCCTCGGGGCTCAGCACCTCGGCATCCAGATAATTGAGGACTTCCTCGACGAGCATCTCGGTCTCGGGGCGCGGGATGAGCACGCCAGGGGCGCACGCGACGTCAATCATGCGAAACTGCGTGCTACCGGTGATGTACTGCAGCGGCTCGCCCTTCGCGCGTCGGACGACGGCCGCATGCATGGTCTCGAGCTGCGCTGCGTCGAGCGTCTCGTCCATGCGCATATACAAGTCGATACGCGCCAGGCCCGTTGCCGCACACAGCAGCCACTCGGCAGAAAGACGGGGATGCTCCTCACCGCGCTCGGCCAGGTACTCCTTGGTCCACTCGAGACAACGCTTGATGGTCCAGATCTCGTTTGCCATGGGGTCCTCCCCTCTTAAGCGCCGGGCGGCGCGCGAATGTCGGAGCAGATTGTACGCGAGGCCAGCGCTTGGCAAGGGACGATTGAAGGCGATTATCGAGAATCAGCCCAGAATTTTGCACCGTGCTCGCTCAAAGTGTTCATTCGCCGACGTCTAGATTTGCATTCGTCAAGCTTTTGGCAAGGTTGCCCCAAAACTGACCAATATCTAACCAAGAACTTGCCACATCACTTGACGCGCGACGCGTCAAAAATCGCCCCGCGACTTCTTGGACAATTTTTCGAGCAATATTTCTAATAGCAGATGCACACCGTTAATTGCTTTAAGCAGGCAAACAGCCTAAAGGCCATCAAGACAGATTGAATAACATCTCAAAGCAATGTGCCCAACCCAGTCATTTAAGAACATCCCCAATGACTACATCAAGGCGCCGCAGGTTGAGCATACCGCATCAGGAGCAAGGCAACGCCGCAGGTAGAAGACGGACAGCGAGCGGGTCGCATTTGAGACAAGGTGACGT
>CABUVB010000065.1 GCA_902494815.1 uncultured Collinsella sp.
CGTCTCAACAATCTTTGGGTGGGCCGTCAGGGGTTCGAACCCTGGACCTTGGGATTAAAAGTCCCCTGCTCTGCCAGCTGAGCTAACGGCCCGCGGGTGGCATTGTACCACGGTCTGGGACTATTCCCAACTCCATTGGCCGTTCTGGAAAATCACAACTTCACGTCCATCAGGCGTAATGCCCACAATATCGATGTCGTCCGTGCCGATCATAAAATCGACGTGCGTGCTCGAGACGTTAACGCCATGCTCCAGAAGCTCCTCCTTGGACATGCCATACCCACCCTCGATGCATTCGGGGAAACCGACACCTAGCGCGAGATGGCAGCTAGCGTTCTCGTCATAGAGCGTATCGTAGAACAGAACACCACTTTCGCGGATCGGCGTGTTCTTGGAAATGAGCGCGACCTCTCCCAGGTGAGTAGCGCCCTCGTCAGTATCGATGATACTTGCGAGCGTTGCCTTGCCCACGCGGGCGTCGTAGTCCACCACGCGGCCGCCCTCGAACTTAATCCAAAAATCGTCGACTTTATTGCCGTGGTGGATGAGCGGCATGGCCGAGTACACGATACCGTCGGCGCGCATGCGATCGGGCGAAGTGAAGACTTCCTCGGTGGGAATGTTGGGGAAGAAGGGGTGCCCATCGGGCGTCTTGCCCTTGCCGCCGGCCCACTCGTGACCTTTCGTCATGCCAATCGTCAGATCGGTTCCATTTGCCGCGGTGTAATGCAGGCAGTCGAAACGATTGTCGTTCAGGAAACGCAGGTTCTTTTCGAATGCGGCGTCATGGAGTTCCCAGTCGCTCTCTGGGTCCTGGCCATCGGCGCGCGCGGTGCGCAGAATCGCATTCCACAGCTTATAGATTGCAACCTCATCGGCGTCTCCCGGGAACACCTCGTGCGCCCAAGCCACGACCGGAGCGCCGGCGATGCACCACGGATTGATGTTGTAATCCAGTCCACGGCGGAAAACTTTGCACTGCGTATTCCTCGCCTTTGATGCCGCGGCCGGCTTGGCTGGATCGATGCCCTTGAGGGCCGCAGGATCCGCACCCTCGATAAAGACAAAGCAGGCACCATCCTGGGCCAAGGAATCCAGCTGCATGCGCTTCCACTCGGGTGTCTGCTCAAAATAGCTTTTCTCGACATGCTCGTACGTGAGCCTCGTCACGGCATCATCGGCCCAAATGACCGTCACGTGACCGGCGCCGGCAGCATAGGCCTCCGCGACCACCACGCGCGCAAACGGCGCGCACTCGACCGGAGACTGAACGACGACCTCCTGGCCGGGCTTGACGTTTACGCCCTTGCGGACGACCAGGCGCGCATAGTTTTTAATCTTGGGCTCCAGGGCCTTCATGCCCTCCAGAGCCTCTTCGACCGTCAGGGCAGCTCGAATCATGTGCCACTCCATCTATCTATAGAACAGTAAAAAGGCGCACCGCAAAAACGGCGCGCCTTATATCTTAGCGATAAGTATGTATGCAAACGCTACTTCTTCTTGGAGTCCTTCTTGTCCTCCTCGGCAGCCGCGCGCTCAATAAGAGCGTTGAGCTTGTTCTCGGACATGCCCTCGGCCTGCGCGCGGTACATGTTGCGCAAGGGACGAATACGAGCGAAGTCATAGATAAAGTCGCCCAAAATGATGACGTAGGACAAAACAATGCCGACCATCTGGACAGGGCTGGACACCATGCCAGCGGGAGCGAAGTACAGCGAGGCCCAAATTGCCACGACGAGCACCATGCCAATGGCGAGCACAATCCACCAGATGCGACGGCGCTTGGTGTAGTCCTCGTCCTGCTTGAGGAGGATATTCGACACCGTATAGATGCGGTCCTCCTTGGCGCGCTGCTTAGCCTTGCGGGCGCGCTTCTCCTCTTTAGAGAGGCCCTCGAGGTTCTCGCCCTTCTCGAGCTCTTTGCGGCGTGCCTTAGACGAAGCCGGCACGACGCGAACGGAGCTCGCTGCTTGGCGGGCGGGCTTAGCAGATGCGGCAGACTTGCGCGCAACCCCGGTAACTTCGTGGGATTGCGTGCGCTTGTTCGTGGCGCTACGGGTACTCACTTATGCGTTCTCCTTCATGCTTGTGAACTGGGAGCCCGTGATGATCTGGAAGGCCTCGCGATAGCGCTCGGACGTGCCATCGATGACCTCGGCGGGCAGGTGCGGGGTCTCCCCCGTCATATCCCAGTTGGCCTTGAGCCAATTGCGGACGAATTGCTTGTCGTAGCTAGGCTGGATCTTGCCCTCCTCGTAGCTGGCAGCAGGCCAGAAACGGCTGGAGTCGGGCGTGAGGCACTCGTCGATCAGCGTGACCTTGCCATCAATAACACCAAACTCGAACTTGGTGTCGGCAATGATGATGCCACGGGTCGCGGCGTACTCGGCGGCAGCCTTGTAGATCTTGAGGGAAAGGTCGCGAATCTGCGTGGCGATGTCCTCGCCCACGATCTCGCAGCAACGCTCGAACGAGATGTTCTCGTCGTGGTCACCGATCTCGGCCTTCGTGGACGGCGTGAACAGCGGCTCAGGGAGCTTGGAAGCCTCGGTCAGGCCCTCAGGCAGCTGGATGCCGCAGACGGTGCCGTTCTCGTCGTAGGTCTTCTTGCCCGAACCGGTCAGATAGCCGCGGACGATGCACTCGATAGGAATCGTCTGGGCCTTCTTAACCAGCATGGCGCGGCCAGCGAGGTAGTCACGATACTCAGCAAACTCCTCGGGGAAATCCGCCAGGTCGATGGAAACGAGATGGTTGGGGACGATGTCGGCAAACTTATCGAACCAGAATGCCGAGATGCGATTGAGTACCTCTCCCTTAAACGGAATCTCGTCGGGAAGAATGAAGTCGAACGCAGAAATGCGGTCGGTGGCAACCATCAGCAGGTTTTCACCGGCATCGTAAATATCACGAACCTTGCCACGGGAATCCGGACGACGCTCCATCGTTGTCACGTGAGTCACTCCTTACCTAAATACGACAGAAATGCGGGTTCTTTCCCGCATGTTTTCGCAAACTCGGAGCGGCAGGGACGCGGCCCCTCCTTCACCGAATAGCGAAAAGCTAGTGCTCCATTGTAGTAGATGCCGCGTCTGCCGTGTGCTCGCGGGGCAGATGAATTGTAAAAGTCGTACCCTTTCCAAGCTCCGACTCCACGGATATGTAGCCATGGTGACGCTCGACGATCTGCTTGGTCACGGCGAGGCCGACGCCCAGGCCGCCAGCTTCGCGGGCGCGGCTGGCATCGGCGCGCCAAAACCGCCCGAAAATGCGCGACAGATCGTCCTTGGCAATACCGATGCCGGTATCAGAAACGGCAATGCTGACGTGCCTGCGGTCACTGAGCACCGACACCACGACCCAACCGCCCTCGGGGGTGTAGCGCATGGCGTTGCTCATGAGGTTGATAACACATTGCGTGATCATGTCGGGATCGGCCTCGACGACATCGTCGTGACCCTGGGTCTCGTCCGCAAAACGCAGGCGCAGATCGCGGTCGACAAACAGGCGCTCCTGGGCATTGACGATGGAACGCACGAAAGGAACCATGTCCACCGGCTCAAGGTTGAGCGGAGCCGTGCTGTTTTCCATGCGCGACAGGTCGAGCATCTGCTGCACCAGACGAGCCAGGCGGCGCGTCTCGGAAGCAACGGTCTCCAAATGCTCATCGTCGGTGGGATACACGCCATCCTGCATAGCCTCGACCGTTGCGAGCATGGCCATAAGCGGCGTGCGAAGCTCGTGTGCAACGTCTGAAGTCAGGCGCTTCTCGTGTTTCATATCCTTCTCGAGCGAAGTGGCCATCTCATCGAAGGTCTCACCCAGCTGATCGATCTCGTCATCACCGCGCAGTCCCGTGCGAGCCGACAGGTCGCCGTCACGAATTTGCTTTGCGGTACTGGTGATGCGATGAATCGGCTTGGTGAGCATGCGCGACACGAGCGATCCGATAACGACCGAAATGCAGATTGCAACAACCGCGGCGAGGGCCATGGCGTTAAAGGTCTTCTCCCTAAACGCAGAGTCCGCCTTGGTGAGCAGAGCGTCGGAGCCGATGGCCCACAGCTTTACCTGTCCGACATGCTCGCCGGAAGACGTTACAATCTCGACGTTAGCAACGCTATCGGAGTCGGTTGGAGCAGACGAGACCGGGCTATGCGATGCCCTCTTGCCGCTCGTGTCGTCGGTCGTAGCCTGGTTTTCGCGTACATCGGCGGTGGCGCTTGCCGAGGGCCAGGAATCGTCATAAACGATCACGCCCTTTTTATTGACGACCTGCATGCCCAGATCGTCGGAAACCAAACTCGACGTTGCGACCGTGCGCAGTTCTCCCGCGGTCCAAGAGCCGTTTTCCTCATATGAGGTTGCCAACTTCTCGGCAGCGGAATTTGCGATTTCGACGATATTGGAGCGTGTGTAATCCGAAAAGACCGTGCCCCACACAACAGAGACAACGCCCACCAGCACCAATACCGTCATGAGCGATGTCAGAGCAAAAGCAAGTGCCATGCGCGAGGGATAGCTCATCGTTGGCCGTGAATCGGAACGAGGCGTGTTCCAACTAGCCTTGGAACCCGCCTCGCTCTCCTGCTTGTGCTTTTGTCCGATTTCAAAGCGCGCAGGTGTCATATGTGATTTCCCTATTTCTCGTCCGACTTATCGGTCTTGGCCGGAGCCTCGAAGCGATAGCCGACACCATGGACGGTGTAGAGCCACTTGGGCTTCTTGGGATCATCGCCCAGCTTGGCGCGAAGATTCTTCACGTGGCTATCGATGGTGCGCTCATAGCCCTCAAAGTCATACCCGAGCACTTTCTCGACCAGCTCCATGCGGTTATACACACGGCCGGGATGACGGGCAAGTGTGGTGAGCAGCTTGAACTCGGAAGCCGTCAGATCGACTTCCTTGCCCTCGACCAAGATCTTGTGGCCCGAGATATCGATGACCAGATCGCCGAAGTCGAGTACCTCGACGGCGGGCTCGTCGGCCTGATGGGCACGGCGGAACAGAGCGCGAACGCGGGCGACGAGCTCGCGCGGCGAGAACGGCTTAATCAGATAGTCGTCGGCGCCGAGCTCAAGACCGATAATACGGTCCTCGATCTCGCCCTTAGCCGTCAGCATGATGATGGGGACATCCGAGGTATCGCGAATGGTGCGGCAAACGCGCTCGCCGGGGATCTTGGGGAGCATAAGGTCGAGCACGACCAGGTCGAACTGATGCTTCTCGAACTCCTCGATCGCGGACTGGCCGTCGCCGACGCCCACAACCCAGTAGCCTTCGCGCTCGAGATAGGCAGCGACGGCGTCACGGATTGCCTTCTCATCCTCGACCAGCAGAATCTTTTTTGCATCTGAAGCCATAACACGGCCCCCCTGTCTCAATTAGCTAAGAACAAGCCCATTTTAACGCACCTGAGCCCGCCGGATGCCGCTATGACGCGGCAGCTCGGCAGGCGGTACTCACAATTACAACGCGTTTATTCCCCTGTTGGCGCCTTTTTAACCCCTCTAAGCTTAAAGAGAGAATAGGCGTGCAGTGACCGTCTCTGGTATACCTTGGCTGTTGCGCACCGTGGCGTACGTAAGGAATGAGTCCGATTTTCCCGCCGTAGCTGGATAATCGCCATACTCCAAAGCGCGGTCGGGCGACAGCAGCGAGCCATAGGTCTTGGCAGAGGTGTCGATCAGGAAATGCGACGCCTGTACCTTAACAAGGTATTTATTCTTCTTGCCAGCCGCACATGCGAGCGGCTCGCGTGACAGAAAGAGGTACGGCCCTCCCTCATTACCGATATACGTGCCCATATTGCCCAGGCTGCCCACGCCGCTATAGGCCGCCTCGATAGAAAACACGAAGGTATCGCCCATATACACGGCCTCGAAAGGCGAAACTGACGAAGGGAGGACCAGCTGGGCACGCTTGGTGTTGTTGCCGTCGGTCAGATCGATTGCCGTTATGCCGTAGTAGACGCCCTCGTCGTTGCGGACACGCGGCGAGATGGTCAAAATGCCGTCGCTCGCGCGCGGAGCCGATGCAAAGCGGCCCGTCGATTTCCAAATTGCCTCGGCCTTGGATTCATCAAGCGAGCGACGATAGCAAAACGAATCACTACTCGTTTTATTGCCGCCTGCCGAAGGCATTTTATACCAGATAACCGATGACCCGAACGCCGTAAACAGGGGCGGATCATAGTCCTTGCCACCTCGATCGAGCTCAACCACATCGCCAGAGAGCGAAGCGCCCGACAGATTTTGAGCGTAGAGCTTCCACGATGAATTGGCAAAGTTCATCTCGACCCACGCGAATACGCCGTCGCCGGCACGGACATCGTAGAATGCGTATCCCGTGCCCTCGATAGGATCCTCGATTAATGTGGTAAGCGAGCCATCGCCCAGGTTGAGCACACCGAGTGTGTTGGCGTGCAATGCCGATGCGGGCGCCATCATCGCCGCGGCGTAATCGCCGTCGCAGTAGTACAGCAGCGTACCCAGAGGCAGCGTCCATGACGCCGCCGGCTCAAGATCGATGTCGACTGCCTCGTACTCATCCGTAATCGAGATGATTTTGGAATCGTCCTTGATAACCTGCGGCTCGCCGGCGGCATCATCGCTGGTGCCCGTTTTTTTCGAGCATCCGGCAAGCACCGTGGCAGCGCCCGCGGCAGCCCCACCGAGTACAAAGCCGCGACGCGATATTCCGTTCTTGATGTGATCGGCGATACCCATTAGGCGATCTCGGTGCGAGCGGCCTCGATAGCGCGTGTAAGCTGGTCGGCGCAGGAGGTCTTTTTCATACCGCAGGTATTACCGGCGAGAACCTCGATTACGCGATCGGCAGGAGCGCCCTCGACCAGCTTGGAGATAGCCTTGAGATTGCCGTCGCAGCCGCCGGTAAACTCAACGCCCATCACCTTGTTGCCGTCATCGGAAAGATCAAGGTGAATATTGCGAGCACACACGCCCTGAGGCTTGTAATCAAACGAAATCATGCGATCCCCTCTCAGAATGTTATTCGAGACGACTATTATCCCCGTCTTTCCCTAAATGCAACGAGGCGCTTTGCCGGCAACACACATTACCAGCAAAGCGCCCTAAAAAGCTAACGTTATGCCCGAACCTACTCGAAGCTCAGCTGCTCCAGACGATCAAAGACCGTGTCGATACGGGTGAGGAAGTCCCACGGATCAAAGATCTCGTCGAGCTTCTCCTGACTGACGGTGCAGCGCGGGTCGGCCTCGAGACGCTCCTTAAAGGTGGGGCCGGAGACACAATCCTGTACCTCGTGCCAGGTTGCCATAGCGTTCTCCTGCACAATGGCGTACGCGTCCTCGCGGGTGATGCCCGTGTCGACGAGGGCGAGCAGTACCTTGGAAGAGAAGATGAGGCCGCGGGTCTTATTGAGGTTGGCCATCATGCGGGCGGGATACAGCTGCAGGCCGTCGATAACGCGGATGAGGCACTGGAACATGTGGTCGAGGGCGATGAAGCTATCGGCCTGGGCGACGCGCTCGGCAGAGGAGTGCGAAATGTCACGCTCGTGCCACAGGGCGACGTTATCGAAGGCGACCTGGGCGTTGGACTTCACGACGCGCGACAGGCCGCAGACTTTCTCCATGGTGATGGGGTTGCGCTTGTGCGGCATGGCGGAGCTGCCCTTTTGGCCCTTGCGGAAGGGCTCCTCGGCCTCGAGCGTATCAGTCTTCTGCAGGTTGCGGACCTCGGTAGCGATACGCTCGCAGGTGGCCGCGGTGGTGGCGAGAACGCCGGCGAGATAGGCGTGATGGTCGCGGCTGATAACTTGCGTGGACAGCGGGTCGTGAACCAGGCCCAGGTGCTCGCAGACGTACTCCTCGACGAACGGCTCGATGGAGCTGTAGGTGCCGACGGCACCGGAGATGGCACCGAAGGCAACATTCTTGCGAGCGTCCTCAAGACGATCCAGATCGCGCTTGAGCTCCCAGGCCCAAGAGCCAAACTTCATGCCAAAGGTCATCGGCTCGGCGTGGATGCCATGAGTGCGGCCGGCACAGAGCGTGTTGCGCTCCTCAAAGGCGCGACGCTTGCAAATCTCGCCGAGCTTCTTGACGTCCTCGATGATCAGGTCGCAGGCCTGGGTGAGCTGGTAGCACAGGGCCGTGTCGCCCAGATCGGAGCTGGTCATGCCATAGTGAACCCAGCGGCTGGGCTTGGGGTCGCCCTCGGGAACATCGGCATCGATGTATTCCTTCATGTTGGTCAGGAAGGCAATGACGTCGTGGCGCGTGACTTCCTCGATCTCATCGACCTTCGCCTTCTCAAAGTTGGCATGGTCGCGGATCCACTGGGCCTCGTCTTTGGAAATACCGATCTTGCCGAGCTCCGCCTGGGCCTCGCAGGCCAGAACCTCGATCTCCTGCCAAATGGCGTACTTGTTCTCGAGGGAGAAGATGTGTCCCATCTCCGGGCGGGTATAGCGATCGATCATAGCGGCTCCTTTTTGGTTATTGGCACGTTGGTCGTAACCCAACCATTGTACCGTGC